>NZ_JAUBVE010000106.1:0-17413 GCF_036705715.1 Microcoleus sp. AT3-D2
ATGAAGTCCAAAGAAATCTATTCACTTCAGTTATACGTGAGCATATTTTGGCAAACCGATTCAGTGATGGCATTGTCTAGAATACATAGATGATGTTTTTTGTCAATGCGTAAGTCCTAATAAGTCAACATAAAACCTAAATCTTTACAAAAATCGGCTAATTTTAAAGACTTGCTAAAGCAATGAGGGGTTGTACCCCCCATAAGTTAGAGTCAGATATTATAGATGCACCCTGATGGCTTTCCCGTTCCACAAGAGCGGGATTTTTATAATTGGAAAGCCGGAGCGTTAAGTTTCACAATACCTACTACAGATAAAATGACGTGGGGATGCCAAGATTAAAGATATAGCAGAGCTAAAGCTCAAACTAGGGCGCCGATCGCTCAAACCTCACCCCTAACTCTGCGAAATAACCCAAAGGCGGTAGCATAGTTTGGGAAACGGCATCAACTGAAGATGAACTTAGCGCCAGCAACAGTCCTGCAACAGGGCAAATACAAAATTAACGCGACTTTAGGGATAGGAGGGTTCGGCATCACTTACCGAGCTATCCACACCCATTTAAACCAAACCGTCGTACTCAAAACCCTCAACGAAAGTCTGCGCCAACACCCAGAATCTGACCAATTTCAGCAGCAGTTTATTGCCGAAGCCCAACGCCTGTCGCGGTGTCAGCATTCCAACATAGTCAGGGTAATTGACTTTTTTGAAGAAGCCGGACAGTCTTTTATTGCAATGGACTACATTCCGGGCCAAACTCTCGCCCAAATAGTCGAAACCGATCAGCCGCTGCCAGAAGCCCAGGCCCTGCACTATATTCGGCAAATAGCCTCAGCCGTAAGTACAGTTCACCACAGCGGATTGCTGCACGGAGATATCAAGCCAGAAAATATTATCCGGCGAGCCGATTCTCACGTAGTAATGTTAATAGATTTCGGAATTGCCCGCGGCTTTACCGCCGGCACCAAACAAACCCACACTAACTTGCTCTCCCCCGGGTACGCGCCGATCGAACAATACCTCTATGAGGCTAAATGTACACCGGCCACGGACATCTACGCGATCGCAGCCACCCTCTACTACTTACTCTCCGGCGTGGCGCCCGTAGCAGCACCCTTGCGCGATCGCATTCCCTTGACTGAGTTACGGCAATTTCAGCCCAACCTCAGTCCAGGAATCGAGCGAGCCATCCTTCAGGGACTCGAAATCGACCCCCACAACCGCCCTCAAACAGTGGAAAATTGGCTCACCATGCTGCAAGAAACAGAGCGAGTATCAGTAAAAAGAAAAGGCAAGCAAACTCTAAGATTGCCCGCACCTCCCCCGCCACAGTTGACTTTTGTGGCGTTTGTGGTAACGGCTGTAATTGCAGGCTGGATGGGTTTTGACCTAGCATCGCACTACAACAGCACGACTCTCAGTAATGGGCCCAAAAGTGAGTCCTTCCCATCTCTGGAAGATTTGCTCAAATCCCGCGATTTGTCAGGGCCAATGTTCGGGCAGCCATCTGTCGAAAGCAGCCCTCTCTACCCGATCGAACTCAACAAGCGTCCCAAACCCCCCTTAGACAGCAGCAACCTTTCCGAACAGATCGACGAACCCTCAGAAACTAGCGCCGAACCTTCTGAGTCCCCAAACCAGGAAACTCCCGCCCCAGAACCCGAAGCCGAACCGGAGTCCTCCCCGACGCCCGAACCCGCAGAGGAGCCTTCTGAGTCCCCCATTCCAGAGCCTCAAACCGAAATCGAGCCAGAGCCCCAACCAGAAGCCGCACCAGTACCAGAAGTTGCGCCCCTGCCTGCAGAACCGCCCGCCGCACCCGCCCCGCCTGCCCCTGAGAGTGCTAGCGCAGAAACCCTGCCGCCGTCGGAATCCCCGTCGCCAGTAATAGCGTCGCCGATCGAGCGATCGCCTGAGCCTGCGATACCAAGTCCCAGTGGCAACAATTCAGATAGTTCGATCGCACCTGATTCACCACCTCCTGTGGCCGATCCCACGATGCCTTTTCCCGAACCTGCGACAAATTAGTATGGTTTTTATTGGTTAAAAGTGCGGACAAATACTTGGTTTTATAAGTCAGCAAATATCCGCTCAGTAGTTTAGATAATAAGGCCCTACCTAGCCAACCACTATCTTCCAAAAACTTCCGTCGAAGCTGAAAATCCCAACAGTCGCCGTCTGAGTTTATCGACTATTTCCTATTCCCTCTGCAATCCAAATGCCCGAAAAAAAATGCAGGACGGTTTCCTATTTTGATTTAAATTATGTTAGAATATGTGCGCGGCGCTGAGGTGGTGTGAGGTCGCGTATTAATACTGCCAAGCTGCAAACATTTTGGTAGAAAGCAACCCCAACCTCGAATTTGAGCCAGTGTACACGAGGCTTTTGGGCTAAGCCGTGGCGCGTTAGACTGTTCTAACTCTCAACAATCCCATCCCCGACACTCGGGGTGGGAGTGTCAATTCCCCCAAACTTCCTTTCTTTGGGAACAAGCACCATCGGGGACAAGCAAGTTATAATTTGTTGCGGAAGCGCACAGAGATTTTTTATGAGTAAACCCCCAGTTCATGCTTTTTTTGTAGGCAGAGCACTTGCCGAAGCACTGTACGAGCAATTAGAAAGCGCAGCAACCAACGCTTTCTCCGAAATCGGCAAATTTGACGCAGAACAAAGAGAACGCCTGCGGCAGTTCACAGATCGAGTTGTGGAACGGGCTAATCGAGCTTCGGAGGAAGCGATGCAGACCCGAACTGGCACTGCAAGCACCACCACCATTCAAGACATCCATCCCGCTGATTTGCAAGCGACTATTGACGAGCTGCGCGCCGAAGTGGCTCTGGTGCGATCGGAATTGCAGCGTTACCGCAGCAGTTTGCCCTAGCGGTCGATTCGACCACAACTATTATTTACTACGTGAGCGCATTGCTTTGCGCTCCTGCGCTCCTACTTTCAATCAAAGCAACAACATAAAATAAGCAATTTGGGAACCCAAGTGTCTGCTCTCCTTGATGACTCTGTTAATCGCCAGCGCTCCCCCAAGCACACTGGCGAAGCCGATGAGCCAAAAACTGCTAGTAAATCCTACAAAAGTAAAGCTTATCGCTGGAATCGCGAAAAATATTCCCGGAAGCGGCGCTTCTTCGACATTTGGGCCTTTGTCTTGCTCTGGCTGGCTTCCCTCTGGCTCGACAGCAAAAATTGGAGCTACTGGGGAGGCGTGACTGAAGAAAAGAAAGTTGCCAGACGCCGCTTTCAAGCTATCTGGGTTCGAGAAACACTCTTGGATTTGGGGCCAACTTTCATTAAAGTTGGGCAGTTATTTTCCACCCGCGCCGACTTGTTCCCAGCAGAGTTTGTGGAGGAACTTTCTAAGCTGCAAGATAAAGTGCCTGCTTTCAGCTACGAGCAGTTAGAGGTAATTGTTGAGCAAGATTTAGGCAAGACAGTTCAAGAACTCTACCGCAGCTTTGACCCAGTACCCCTGGCTGCTGCAAGTCTGGGTCAGGTACACAAAGCTCAACTGCATTCGGGCCCGGAAGTGGTTGTCAAGGTGCAGCGACCTGGACTGCGGAAACTTTTCGAGATCGATTTGCAAATTCTTAAGGGAATTGCCCGATACTTTCAAAACCATCCTAAGTGGGGCCGCGGCCGAGATTGGATGGGGATTTATGAGGAATGCTGTCGCATTCTGTGGCTGGAAATTGACTATCTCCATGAAGGCCGGAATGCTGATACTTTTCGCCGCAATTTTAGCAACTGTGACTGGGTGCGGGTGCCGAGGGTTTATTGGCGGTATGCAGCTCCGCGAGTGCTGACTTTGGAATACCTGCCCGGAATTAAAATCAGCCACTACGAAGCTTTGGAAGCGGCCGGTATCGATCGTAAATTAATCGCTCAGTTGGGCGCAAAAGCTTATTTGCGACAGTTACTCAACGACGGCTTTTTCCACGCTGACCCACACCCCGGCAACATCGCTGTTAGTGCTGACGGTTGTCTGATTTTCTACGATTTTGGCATGATGGGGCAAATCCAGTCGAACGTCCGCGAAGGACTGATGGAGACACTCTACGGCATTGCTTCCAAGGATGGACAGCGGATTATGGATTCTCTGATCAATTTGGGAGCTTTGGTGCCTACGGGTGATATGAGTCCGGTGCGCCGCAGCATTCAGTATATGCTGGATAACTTCATGGACAAGCCTTTTGAAAATCAGTCCGTGAGCGCGATTACCGACGACCTTTACGATATTGCCTACAACCAACCTTTTCGCTTCCCAGCTACCTTTACTTTTGTAATGCGAGCTTTTTCCACCATCGAAGGGGTGGGCCGAGGTTTAGATCCCGAGTTCAACTTTATGGAGGTGGCACAACCTTTTGCCATGCAGCTTATGACTAATGGAAATGGCCATGATACAAGTAGCAGCATTTTTAACGAAATCGGCCGTCAGGCGGCTCAGGTGAGTTCGAGTGCTTTGGGTTTGCCCCGCCGGATTGAGGAGACTATTGATAAACTCGAACAGGGAGATTTGCGGATTCGCGTCCGTTCGGCCGAAACAGAGCGCTTGCTTCGTCGCATGAGCAGCGCTCAAATGGGCACGAATTATGCTTTGCTGATGAGTGCTTTTACTTTGTCGGCGACAATTTTGTTTGTCAGCAATCAAGTCTGGCCGGCTGTCGCTGTTGCCGTGCTGGCTGCGGGTGCAGGGTTTGCTATGCTGCGTTTGTTCAAGCGGATCGATCGTTTAGACAGGATGTCATAATTGTGCAATTTGCGATTTGAAATTTCAGGTTTGAAATTTCTCGCCAGCCAAAATTTGACATCGAATGTTAAGTTTTGGCTGGCTGACCACAGATTGCTGAAATTTACAACACTTACGCCCTTTGAGGCGAAAAACCCGATTGCTACCTAGGTTTTTCGCCAGCAAAACCTCTGATTTTGGGTAGAAATCCAGTTTTTTTTGCAGGTGCTGCTGAATTTACTGGATTTACCGAAATTTTAAGATGGGATGACCATCATACGATCTACAATATAAGGTCAAGGAAGTGCAATTTTTCCAAAACTCGCGATCGCCGGGTGCAGAAATTTCAACTCCCGTTCGGGATTTAAGTTTTGGAAGAAAACATTGCACCCAATTAAATCAAGCTTTCAAGTTCGATGAGTCCAATCACCCAATCTATGAAACGCTCTTTCGCAGGTAAGACAGACACAGGGCTAGTTCGTTCCGTAAATCAGGATTCGTACTATATAGACTCTGACGGGCGATTTTTCATAGTGGCCGATGGAATGGGAGGACACGCCGGAGGTCAAGAAGCCAGCCGGATTGCGACTCAGGCGATTCAATCTTATTTGCTCGAACATTGGGAAGGGCCAGAGGATTCTCCGGTGTTGTTGGAAAAGGCTTTTTTAATTGCCAATCAAGCAATTTTGACGGATCAGCTCGACCACCCAGAGCGTGCTGATATGGGAACTACGGCTGTGGTTCTCATGTTTAGGGATGAGGGCCGACCCTGGTGCGCTAATATCGGGGACTCTCGCTTGTACCGACTGCACGGATCTCGCTTGGAACAGATTACTGAAGACCAGACTTGGGTGGCTCAGGCTGTGAAAAGAAAGGCCCTAACTCCTGACCAAGCTCGCAGTCATCCTTGGCGTCACGTTTTGTCGCAGTGTTTGGGCCGCGATGATTTGCGGGAGATAGATATTTTGCCGGTGGACGTGCAGCCTGGGGATCGCTTGCTGCTCTGCAGCGATGGCTTGACTGAAGAACTTTCCGATCCTTTGATAGCTTCGCCTCTGAAGTCGATTCGCGCTTGCGAGGGCGCTGCAAATGCTTTAATTCAAGCAGCTAAGGATAAAGGTGGACGCGATAATATTACTGTGGTGATCGTGACGCTCGACCTCAAATAAATCGGGCAACCCCCCGGAAAATCTAAAATCTAAAATCTAAAATCTAAAATTGCATGACCCGCGTTATCGGTTTGATCAGCGGCACGTCGGTGGATGGCATTGATGCTGCTTTGGTGGATGTGGTCGGTTCCCAAACAGACTTGAAAGTGCAATTGGTGGCCGGCAAGACTTTCCCTTATCCTGCTAATTTGCGATCGCAAATTCTCTCGGTTTGCAGTGGCTCAGCTTTGTCAATGGCTGAACTAGCCCAATTAGATGATGCCATCGCCCAAGAATTTGCCAGGGCAGCCTTGACAATTCAAGCAGAATATGATAAAGCCGAATTAATCGGCTCTCACGGTCAAACCGTCTACCACCGGCCTGCTGGGAAAGCCCAGAAAAACAGCGCCGGTGCGTTAATGGGCTACAGCTTGCAACTCGGGCGGGGCGCGCTAATTGCGGAATTGACAGGAATTACTACGGTGAGTAACTTTCGATCGGCAGACATTGCAGCAGGGGGTCAAGGAGCACCCTTAGTGTCAATAGTTGATGCCTGCCTGCTGGCGGAACCCAACATCAGCCTCTGCATCCAAAATCTGGGCGGAATTGGCAATGTTACCTATCTTCCGGCCAGGGGAAAAGGGGGAAACAATGACGAGTCTGAGATTTTCAGTCTTGGGGATGGCATATCGGGGTGGGATACCGGCCCGGCGAATTCCCTGTTAGATTTGGCAGTACAGCACTTCTCAGGCGGCACTAAGACGATCGACGAAGGTGGAGCTTGGGCGGCATCGGGAACTCCCTGTCAAGCTTTAGTGGAGGATTGGCTGCTGCAAAACTTCTTCCACCAAGTACCGCCGAAATCTACTGGGCGAGAGTTATTTGGTGTAGACTATTTTGACCAGTGTTTGGTCGAGGCCCAAGGTTACAACCTCAGTCCTGCTGACGTGCTGGCTACTCTGACAGAACTGACTGTTGCCTCGATCGTTCACAGTTACCAAACTTTTTTACCGGCTATGCCCGATCGAGTTTTATTGTGCGGGGGCGGCAGCCACAATCTCTACTTAAAACGCCGATTGCAATCTCAATTGCATCCAGTGCAAGTGTTGACTACTTCTGAGGCAGGCTTGAGTGTAGATTTTAAAGAGGCGATCGCTTTCGCGGTGTTAGCCGCATGGCGGGTTCGGGGCATTCCCGGCAATCTGCCTCAAGTTACCGGTGCCCGGACATCGGTACTTTTAGGAGAAATTAACTCTTGTTGGCACAGTTGGGCGTGATAGCATAGAGTCTGAGGGACAACGGCTGTGCGTTGTTGCACCAGCATTGTAGCCAGCAGCAAAAGCATAGGAACAGCACTGTGGCTCACACGTTTTTAATGGAATCTGGCCAATGGACGCTCGAAGGAAGCTGGATTGAGCGCAATGGCGTGCCAATTACGGTTAAAGGCAAAACTTTAGTGAGCTGGAACCGAACAGATTGGTTCAGTATGGTGACCAAGCTCGTATTTCCTGGAGGCGATCGCGAAGAGATTATTTTGCAGTACCGAGGACACCTCAACAGCGATGAACGGCAGTATACTTTTGTACTCCAACACAGCGAACTCGCCCGCGTCGAGGGCGAAGGTTGGATTGCTCCGCAGTCGATCGTCCAGCGTTATTGGGTATTGGGAGACGAACGCCAGCGGCGGACTGGTTTTGATACCCTTCACCGGGTTGATGACAACCGCTACTACCAATCTAGCGGCATCATGTCTGGTCATTACTTGACGAGTACAATGGAAGCAACTCTCGAACGTCAGGGGGAATAACTCTTTCTAGAGTCCACAGTTGCGAGTTCTAGGGATTAATGTGAAAACTTAAGGTTTTGCTAGTCGGAGGTCGCGCTCAGATGTCCGACTAGCGCCATTGCTATCAAACCTCATCCGCTGCAACTAAAGACAAATATATTGAATTGTTAAAAATTTTAATTGGTTAAAAAATTAACACTTATTATTAAGAGTTATCCAATTTTCGAGGCGAGGCGCAATAAATTATCTTGGCGCTCTCCGGTGGTGTTGATCGACAAACTGCTTACCTCGACTTCCACATTCAGTGAAATTCACAAAGGAATTGTCAAATTTTCCTCATGTCTGTACAGATGCCTTCTACCTTCTGACTTCGAGTGACGCCCCATCACCCCCAACTCCTTTCCGCCTGAGGGAAGAGAGTAAGAGACGGAGGTCGCCGACTGCGACTCTTGGTTACTCAACGCCTGGGTTAGGTTCTAAACCCCAGTGGTGTTTTAGAAAATGGCGGTACATGGTTTCTCGTAGCATCATTTGCTCGTAAAGCTTGACCAAAAACTCCTGAGCTTGTTCGCGGCTCATGTCACTTACCTGTGTTTTAAAGGAACACAGGCTAAATTGCTGTTCCAAAGACAATTCTGCTGGTTGGCTCATGACTTTGACTCCTCTGTAAGTAAAGGTGACTTAAAAGTGAACACCTGGATTAACCAGATTTGTAAGTTGTTTCAGCGATCGACAGTTGGTTTCGGGATGCCCGATGGCCCATCTGGCTTTAGTCTATATTACAAAAGGTAACAATTATTTGACAAAATTACCATCTGTCCTTGGAAATAACTTACTTAGCGATAGAGATGGCGAGATGTCTGCAAAAGTTCCTTCCGCAGGCACATACAAGTGTATCTACTTGTCAAGAGAAAAAAGGCTCAGTACGAACCAAAAGAATTGAAACCTTTTATACCAAATCCGGCGGAGATGCTCTCCGCGAGGAGGAGAGGGGGAGATCAGGAGAGGGGGATAGCGGGAGATGGGGAGATGGGGAAAGGGGGAGATTGAAAGATAAGGAGATGAGGAGAGGGGGAAATGAGGAGAGCGGAAGAGCGGAAGAGCGGAAGAGCGGGAGATTGGGAGATTGGGAAAATTTCTATTTCTCTGTTCTCCCCTTCTTCCTTCTCCCTTCTTCCGACGGACATCGGACTGACATCCGTTACATCCGTTACACAATCCGTTGCCGAACCTTCTTCCTTCTAACTAATTCGAGGGCCCGCCACCCTGCGGTGGAGTGGCGATTCCGGGTCTGATATTGGGAGCGGCGGGTGCAGGCGAAACAGGAGGAATGCCCTGATTTACCCCAAAGTTGCTAGGCTGCCCCGGAGCCGGGAGAGGAGATTGAAACTGATTGGGATTGAACTGCTGCTGCCCGGGAGCGGAGAGAGGGGATTGAAACTGATTGGGGTTGAACTGTTGCTGCCCCGGAGGCACAGGAGACGGCAGAGGTTGACCGGAAGTGCCGATCGCAGGTGCCGCAGGAATGCCAGAATTGGGAACCGAGGGATTGGGCAATGGGGAGGAAGCCGAACTAGGAAGAGTTGCCAGAGCAACTCGATCGCCCCCTACCTCTCTCAATTTGTCTAAAACCTCCACAACTTTGGCATATCTCGCATTTTGAGGAGCGTACAGCACCATCAACCCCGTAGGATTTTGGCTTTGGAAACTCTTTAAAACTCGATCGAGCTGTTGGTAATTAACAGGCAATTGGTCGATATAAGTTTGCCCGAAATCGTCAATGCTGACAATCAGCATCTCTCGCATCTGCGTTTGTCCAGTCTTCGCTTTAGGCAAATCGACATTAATTGCTTGCTGGCGAGTCAGTTGCAAAGCCGCCAGGAGAAAAAACGTCAGAATGCAAAAGATCACGTCAATTAAAGGCACCAGTTCAATCCGAGCCTCTTCAGCAGGAGTATCTAGATTAATCTTCATCAGTTCTCAGGAGTTTTAATTATTAGAAGGTGAATCTTCAGCCGGATCGGAACCTTTCAATTTCGGCTCCCGATTCCGTTCTCCCGATTCTTGAGAATTGAGAGAACGCCTGTTCAAACCATCTGCACCAAAAGAAGAATTGCTGTATTCTGCACCGGGTACTCGACCCTTAGCATTAGCAGCAGGCCAGTATTGCCTGTAAAGCAATTCCAGTTCATTTCCAGCTTTGCGAAATATTTTTGCCTGGTTGAACAAAAAAGCTTGAAATATGCGATAAAACACCAAGGTAAAAATTGCTACTACCATCCCAGTAGCAGTCGTGATCAGCGATTCGCCAATGCCCGATGTCACGCCACTCGTGGCCGCCGTGCCAATGTCGCCCAGACGGATGGAGCTCAGCGAGTTAATCAAGCCCAAAACTGTTCCCAGCAAGCCCAGCAAAGGCGCGAGAGCGATCGTAGCTTCTAAGATTTTGTCGCCGCGGCGCATCGAAGCCAACTCTTCATCGGCGGAGGCTTCGAGAGCGAGTCGAAATAAATCTGGTTCGGGATTGTAGAGCCGCAGGGGTGCAGAAAGAAATCGCCCGATCGGCTGTCGGTTAGCTTGTCTGGCCATCTCGTTAGCCGCGCCCCAATCGCTGCGGGCGGCTTCGAGGATGCGGTTAACTATCTGCTTTTCTTTGCTCAGGAGGCTCGCCCAAAACCACAAGCGCTCGATAATTGTACTCAAAGATAAAATCGATAACACCAACAGGGGCCACATGGCGGGGCCGCCTTTTTCAAACAGTTCTTGAATATTCACAATATTTTTGCTCCTGCAGTACCCGCTAACTTTTGCTTCTGTTCTACTTTTTTTAACAAATCTAAGGCCATTTAATTTTAGCTATTAATGTACTCAGGACTTACGCACTCGCGACTAAAGAAAGCCGGTTTTGCGAACGGGACCTTGGGGTGCAACCCAGTATTTTCGTCGAGGAAACCCAGTTCCTTGGTAAGTCTTGGTTCTGTTTTCTAGTGCTTACGGGCGATGGGCGGCGACTTCCTCACAATTCCTCTAAGTCTTGACACATATCTTGGAGTGACTGGTGTTGAAGGCGGCGGGAAGAGCGACGATATTTTTTAGTTTGCAGCTTAGGTTCGTAATGCTGCGTACCATCCGACTTGGTTTGCTGCTTCAAACTCGATTCGGCGCTACTAGAGTTTTGCTCTTGTTGCTGGCGGACGATCGCCTCGGAGAGAAAATTCAAGTAATAATCGTAGCGCTCCCAACCGCCGCGCACGACACAGTTAGGCTCGTCTCGGTGCGAACAGTCGCTAAACTGGCAGCTACCCAAAGCCAGCCTCTGGCGCGCTTCTGGGAAATATTCCGCTAACTCTGAGGGATCGCATTCGAGAGCCGGCTGATTAAAGCCCGGAGTATCGGCCAAAAGTCCGCCGCCTGGGAGTTCAAATAGTTCTACATGGCGAGTCGTGTGGCGCCCGCGGCCGAGTTTGCCGGAAACAGCGTTCACTCGCAGATTCAGGGCCGGGATCAGTTGGTTGATCAAGCTGGACTTGCCAACCCCTGAAGGGCCACAAATTACCGTTATTTTCCCTTGCAAGTGCTGCAGAAGGAAGTTCGGCAACGGGCCATGTACGGACTTTAACGGATCTAAGCTATCGACCGACTTTAGAAGTAGGGAATTCTCCTCAAAAGTCACGCTAGATCCCTCTATTTTCTCCGTTAAGTCATGGGAAGCTGGTTCTTGGGCAGAAACTTCTTTTTTAGTTTCTTTCGTGGCTTCCTGGACTACTTCGCCGCTGCGGACGCTAATAAACATTGGTTCGTAGCCCCAGCCTGAAAGCCGATCGCGCCACTGTTCCAACTCCTGGGGCGTGACCAAATCGCATTTGTTCAGGCATAAACTCACCTCTAAACCTGTTGATTCTGCCTTGACTAAAAACCGAGTTAATGATGCGGGATCTAAGTCTGGTTCAGCAAGGGCAAAAACGAGGAGAATGCGATCGGCATTAGCTACAGGCGGGCGGTTGAGTTCTGTTTGGCGCGGGAAGACTTCAGAAATTGCACCCCGGCGGTCAGTCCAGTCGGGTTCGTCTACCACCACGCGATCGCCCACCATCACCTGTTGGCCAATTTTTTTCAGTCGAGTGCGACGAGTGCACAGGAGAGTCGGAGAATCCGCGAGGGGAGCATTTTTCCCGTCAATGGAGACTTCGGGATCTAACCTCACTTGGTAGAAGTTAGCCTGAACAGCAATTACAGTACCCACGATCGAGGGTGAATTCAGGCTCATCCTGCTTCCTTGTCTTCTGGGCGCTGCACTTTCATTGAAAAAAAGCCCGACTCCGGCTGATCCGCCACAAATTGCGTTTCCAGAATCTGGTACCCTTCCATTTTGAGACTATCAGGTACTTGTTCGATCGGCTCCCCAGCATCCAGCCACACCTCCAAAACAGCACCCGGTGCCATTTGCTCCAAGCGCAGTTTAGTGCGGACAAAATTCAGAGGACACGGAGTACCCCGCAGATCGATTTTGGCATCTGGGGATTTGGGATTTTCAATTTTGGATGTTGAATTCATAATGTTTTTGGCAATCTCAAATCCTGAAAGCCTTAGTTTTTTAAACAAGTTGCCTGGAAACTGGAGAATCTAAAATTTTGTGTCCAATTGGACACAGACTATTATTCTTTCTGAAAGAAGTGAGCGCAATTGCGCTCACTTTTTTGAGCGCTGCTGAAACCGAGTGCCCAGGAAGCGTCCCACCTGAGATTTTTGTGAGCAATTGCACACAATTTTTTGACAGGTACTAAAACAAATTGCCGGGGAATCCTGAAACAGGAAAATTTGACACCCATGGGTGTCAAAAATTGCTTATTTCTGAAATAAATTGCCCAGAAATCCTTCTATACCGCCTTTACCGGTACGATCGCCCTTCAGCTTAGCAAGCTGCATCAGCAACTCCCGTTCCTCAGCAGTCACCTTAGTCGGAATGTCTATTGACACCGTAATCAAATGATCGCCGCGACTGACTGGATTTCCTAACCGAGGCACCCCTTTTTTCTCCAAAGTCAGAACAGTATTCGCCTGAGTTCCGCTAGGAATCAACAATTCCGTCGGCCCGTCTACGGTTTCCACTTCCAACCGGCACCCTAAAATTGCTTGCAAATAACTAATCTTAACTTCCGAGCTAACGTTAGTGCCGTCGCGCTTAAATAGCGGGTCTTCATTCACCGCCAAGAACACGTAGAGATCCCCGGGCGGGCCGCCCAGTTTGCCGGCATCCCCTTCATTGGAAACGCGTAAGCGAGTACCGTTGTCAACCCCAGCCGGAATTGTGATTTTCAGCTTTTTCATCACTTCTTTCTGGCCCCGGCCACCGCAAGTTTCGCACTTATCCTCAATCACTTGCCCGGTGCCGTTGCAAGTGGGGCAAACAGAAACTTGAGTAAAGCTGCCGAAAGGAGTGCGGGTAGCGCGTCGGACTTGACCGCTGCCGGTACAAGTCGAGCAGGTTTGTGGTCTGGTTCCCGGTTTCGCGCCAGTCCCGGTGCAAGTTTCGCAGGTTTCTAGATGCTTGATGCGGAGTTCTTTTTCCCCACCAAACACTGCTTCCCGAAAATCTAGCCGCAAATCCAGGCGCAAATCGTCTCCGCGCACCGGCCCGCTGCGCCTGCGACCTTGCTGTTGTTGGCCGACACCTCCCTGAAAACCCTGAAAGAAGCTTTCAAAAATATCGGCAAAGCTGTCACCGAAGTCTTGGAACCCAGGTGCGCCTGCACCGCTGACCCCTGCTTCGCCGAACCTGTCGAAACGGGCGCGGGTTTCTGGTTCTGAGAGTACCTCATAGGCGCGGTTAATTTCTTTAAACCGCTCCTCAGCACCGGATTCTTTGTTGACATCTGGATGGTACTTGCGAGCTAGGCGGCGGTAAGCACGCTTAATTTCTTCTTTGTCTGCGCTGCGAGAAACGCCTAATATTTCATAGTAATCACCGGCCATAGAGCTGCTTGCCTGGAGGTAAATAACAAAAAGTGTACGAAAAAGAAACGGGCGACCTTTCCTGAAATTACAGATTAAAAATCAAAAATTCTCATTGTTAATTTTTAACTTTTAATTTTTAGCTTTTCTGTTTTAAAGGAAAGGATTCATATCATCAACTTCTGGTTCGGGAACCTTCTGTTTTTGTTTTGACTGGGGATTTGACTGTGGACTTGACTGTGGATTTGACTGTCGTTTTGACTGTCGCTCCGGCTTTGGTTCCGGCTTTGGTTCCGGCTTTGATTCGAGCTTTGGTTCCGGCTTTGGTTCCGGCGGAGCTTGGGGAGCCACCAGCAGCTCTTCTTTCAGCAAAATGCTGTCGTCGTCCGCTTTAACCTCTTCTGGTTCTGATGATTCTACTTCTGACATCATCTCGCTTTCAACAACAGCTCCTGACGGGGCTACCCCGCTGCGGGCTTGGTCGTAGACTGCTGTCCCCAGCGAGTATAGCAGTTGCTTGAAAGATTCGATTGCGGGGGTGAGTTCCTCGACTGTGATGTCGGAGTTAGTCATCGCTGCCCGCAAGGCTGCTGCGGCTGTTTCCGCTTCAACCTTGAGCTCGTCACTCAGCAGTTGCGCGTTGGTTTTTAAAGTTACACCACAATTATAGACGAGGGAGTCAGCTTGATTTTTGAGTTCGACGAGTAGAGCACGCTTGATGTCCTCGTCGGCGTAAAGTTCGGCTTCTTGTCGCATCCGCTCGACTTCTGTTTCGCTCAATCCACCTGTATTGGAAATTTGGATGCTTTGTTCTTTTCCGGTTCCTTTGTCTTCAGCAGCCACTTTGAGAATCCCGTTGGCATCGATTTCAAAGGTAACTTCGATTTGAGGGACGCCACGAGGGGCTGGGGGAATGCCTTTGAGCAGGAACTTGCCGAGACTTTTATTGTCTTTAACCAATGCCCGCTCGCCTTGGAGCACGTGAATTTCTACCGAGGTTTGCCCGTCTGCCGCCGTGCTGTACATTTGCGATCGACTGGTGGGAATAGTTGTATTGCGCTCGATTACTTTGGTAAACACCCCGCCCAAGGTTTCGAGTCCCAGGGAGAGCGGCGTCACATCGAGCAGCAGCAAGTCTTTGACTTCACCACCCAACACCCCGGCTTGAATTGCCGCGCCTACGGCTACAGCTTCGTCGGGATTGACCGATTTATCGGGAGAAACGCCCCCAAAATACTTGCTAATTGCCTTTTGAACTGCCGGAATCCGGGTGGAGCCTCCCACTAAAATAATTCTGTCTATGTCCTTGGGGGTCAAACTTGCGTCTTTAAGGGCTTGAGTCACCGGATCGATCGTCGCTTGCACCAAATGAGCCACCAGTTTTTCAAACTGAGCTTTGGAGAGTTCCATTTCCAAATGCTTCGGCCCTTTCTCGTCAGAAGAGATGAAGGGCAAATTGATTGAGGTGGATTCGCGGTTGGAGAGTTCGATTTTCGCTTTTTCGGCAGCTTCTCGGAGCCGCTGTAAGGCCATTTTGTCTTGTGAGAGGTCACTGCCTTCTTGAGTCCGGAAAGCTTCTACGAGCCACTGGACTATGCAGTCGTCAAAGTCATCTCCTCCGAGATGGTTGTTACCGGATGTAGCGTTGACTTCAAAAATTCCGTCTCCCAGTTGCAGGATCGAAACGTCGAAAGTACCGCCACCCAGGTCAAAGACTAAGATTTTCTGTTCTATATTTTGCTTGTCCAGCCCGTAGGAAAGGGCTGCAGCCGTCGGTTCATTGACGATCCGCAGGACTTCTAGGCCCGCGATCGTTCCGGCGTCTTTAGTAGCTTGCCGTTGGGCGTCTGTGAAGTAGGCTGGCACTGTAATCACGGCTTGCGTAACAGTTTGTCCCAAATAAGCTTCAGCATCTTGCTTGAGCTTTTGGAGTACCATTGCCGAGATTTCTTGGGGAGTGTGAACCTTGTTCCGAATTTGGACGTTAACGGTATCGTCTTTGCCTTTTATGCAGGTATAGGGAGTACGGGATCGTTCTTCTTCCGTGTCGTCCCACCGCCGTCCGATAAATCGTTTGATACTGTAGACAGTATTTACAGCATTAGTTACAGCTTGCCGCTTGGCCAATTGACCTACTAAGCGATCGCCCGCCTTGCCAAATCCTACTATACTCGGAGTTGTGCGGCCGCCCTCGGAATTGGCGATCACGACGGGTTTACCGCCCTCTAACACAGCTACGCAACTGTTAGTCGTGCCTAAGTCAATTCCAATAATTTTTCCCATAGCGCCTCATAAAACTTTGTGGGATGTTTGGAAACCTCCAACTACAAGTTGGGGGAGGAAAAACGACTCAGCTTGTTTAAACAAGCATTACCAGACCTGATTTGTAGGAAATAAACTTGATGTCAATCAGGCAATATCAAAGACTGGTAAAAACATTTTTCAGAATTTTTGGAGAAAGCGCTGACCTGCTTTTAGTCATCTTTAATTAAGAAGTTGGTGATTCTGCCACATTGGAACCCCCGAATTCTATTCGGGGGTCAGTGACTTTGAGGAATGCAGTAGCTTGTATCCCGATTAACCTTCCGAACTATCGGGATTTTCATCTGAGGCTACCACAGATAGCCCAGCCGCTGCAACTTTCACTTTGGCGTGCCGTAAGACGCGATCGCCCAGAATGTAGCCGCGTTCTAGTTCTTGGATAATTGTTCCTTCCTCGTGTTCGTCAGTTGGCTCGCTGAGTAGAGCTTCGTGGAGGTTGGGGTCAAACTGTTCGCCTTCGGGGCGCATCGGAGAAACCCCTATTTGCTTGAGGCCGTCTACCATTTGCTTGTAAACGCTTTGGTAGCTTTTGTGAATGTTCATTTCGCCATCGGTTTGCGGCTTGATGTGCGATCGAGCGCGCTCGAAATTGTCAATTACCGGCAACAGGGGTTTGATCGTGAGACACCTTGCCTGTAAATCTAGCTCTTCTTTTTCCTTTTGGGTGCGCCTGCGGAAGTTCTCAAAATCTGCTGCTAGGCGGAGATTTTGATTTTTCAGCTCTTCTAGTTGAGCGGATGCGGCTTGCAACTGAGTTTTTAAAGCCTCTTTTTCATCGGTTACCTGCGCCAGTTCCTTCTTCCAAGGCTCCGCCGCGTCTGCAGTCGGACTGTTGGTTGAACTGCCGGTGACGGTAGGCCCCGATGCGTTTGCTGGGGTGCGATCGCCTTGAGCACTTTGATAAGCTCGAGCAAGTTCGAGCTCCCAATCCGCCGATTCGTTCGAGTTTCCTGATGCCGCCGGATTTTCGCTTGCCATTGGGGAACCCTCTGGGGTAGTTTCCCCAGTTGAGTTAGGATCTTGATCTTGCTGTTTTTCCTCGTCAATCATAAAAGCTGCGCGACAGAACCCTATCAATTCTAGCAGATACAGTTAACCCGGTAAATCTAGAGGACTCGAATTGACTGTGTATGGCACAATTTGAAAAGAGGAAATCTCGCCCGATCTGGAGACATTCCTCAAAGCTTTCCATAAAATATTCAAAGGCCCGTTTAGATATTTACGTATAATATGGCAGCAATCGGGCAAACCCAAGGTTTGTTGGTTCCTGATGTTTCATTAACGCGATCGCCTTGACAACAATTTTTAGTAAGTATATTTTTCTGTTAAGTATACTACAAGATTTTCCACCTAGGAGGCTTGATATTTCAAGGTTTACTTAAAACCATAGGGCTCTTCTGAGTTTATGGTGTAAAATGTACCTAATAATACATTTACCGTTATGAGCTTCCATCTAGACTATCTATT
>NZ_JAUBVE010000107.1:0-16406 GCF_036705715.1 Microcoleus sp. AT3-D2
ACCTCATCTTTCGCTCGAAACGCTATATGTTATTCTACCACAAATATAGTCTGTATACTTACGCCGAGCTGTACTAGCTAATGCCTACAGTGACAGAATCAACGGTTCGCGGGCGGATAATCTGGAACGGGCGATCGGCTTTTGTCAGGCAGCTTTAACACTTTATACCTTTGAGGATTTCCCAGAAGGTTGGGCAACGACTCAAAATAACCTAGCTATTGCCTACAGAAACAGAATCAACGGTTCGCGGGCGGATAATCTAGAACGGGCGATCGGCTTTTGTCAGGCAGCTTTAACACTTTATACCTTTGAGGATTTCCCAGAAGGTTGGGCAATGACTCAAAATAACTTAGCTATTGCTTATAGTGACAGAATCAACGGTTCGCGGGCGGATAATCTAGAACGGGCGATCGGCTTTTATGACGCTAATTTAACAGTTTATACCTTTGAGGATTTCCCTGAAAAATGGGCAATGACTCAAAATAACCTAGCTGCTGACTACAGTGACAGAATTATGGGAGAGAAACCTGAGAACATCAAAAAGGCGATCGAGCTTTATCACAATGCTTTAACTATCAGAACTCGCGAAGCTTTCCCACAAAATCATGCTCAAACTTTATTAAATTTAGGGATTGCATATCGAAACGTTCCCGATTTACAGCTAGCTTACAATACTTTTGCCACCGCGATTGAAACAGTAGAATACCTACGGAGTGAGATTCATTCTGGAGATGAAAGCAAACAAAAACTCGCCGAAGAATGGAATAAACTCTATCTCAATATGGTAGAAGTTTGCCTAAAGCTAAAAAACTACACCGCAGCCATATAGCAATCCTAAGTGATTTTCTATATCTGTAAAATCTGAAAGTCTTGCTATACAAGAAGTCTAGGAAGACAAGAGGGCGTTGTGTTGTGAGGCTCAAATCGGATTGCTATAGAATACGCCGAGCGCAGCAAAACCCGCAACCTCGTCGAACTCCTCGCCACCCGCGACTTATACCCCAAAGGCGATATTCCCGAAACCGTGATCGACGAACTCTCGCGCCTGCGTCGAGAAATTGATGCCGAACAGCGCCGACTAGAGAACGAACAGACAAATCGTAACAGCAACAGTGGCACAATATCGGGAGAACGCAGCCTCGAAATCGACCGCCTACAAACTACCAGCCGCGATTCTACCAATCTCACCCAATTGCGGCAACAACTCGACGAACTGCTCGTCCGCGACATCCAACCCATTGACCCCGACTTCCTGCTGACTCAAAAAGTTAAAGGCATCCTCTACAGCGATATTCAAGCCCTCACAGCAGAAAACACTGCGATCGTTGAGTGGTACATCCTGGGCGACAAATTCCTCACATTTATCATCACTCCTCAATCACCAACTCCTATAGTCTGGCAATCTTCAAAAGCCGACTTTCAAGCCTTGGTAAACTGGCGCGAGGAATATCTCAGAGATTACCAAAAGGAAGATAAAACCCAATGGCGGGAAAACCTAGCCCCTCGCCTCCAAATCCTATCTGAAATATTGCATATCAATGAAATTCTGGGGAGAGTACCGAAACACTGCGATCAATTAATTTTAATTCCCCACCGTTTCCTGCACCTGTTCCCCCTTCACGCCTTGCCGATTAGCCATGAAACCTGGCAGCGCTTTAACCCAGAAATCCAGTCTCTTGAACCCCACAATCCCTGCTTGCTAGATTGCTTCAAACAAGGTGTCCGCTATGCCCCCAGTTGCCAACTGCTGCAACAGGCACAAAGGCGAAAACGCCCCCATTTCACTCACCTATTTGCCGTCCAAAACCCCACCAATGACCTGCAATTTACAGATTTAGAAGTGCCAGCGATTAGTCAGCATTTCCAGCCCAAAGATATCCTCGTCAAAAATGATGCCAAAAAATCAGTCATAGATGACAGCCGCCTCCGTATCGCCCACTGCGCCCACTTTAGCTGTCACGGCTACTTTAACTTTAATCAACCTTTACTATCAGCATTGCTGCTAGCCGACTGCGAATTACCCCCGCCTCCCCCTGAAGAAAACCCCACTCGCTATCTACCCTTACGAAATGGCAAAACCCTCGACCTCACCAAATGCCTCACCTTAGCAGACATCTTTGCCCTAGACTTCCGAGAATGCCGCCTAGTTGTGCTCTCCGCCTGCGAAACCGGCATCAGCGACTTTAGCAGCATCAGCGACGAATATATCAGCTTACCTAGCGGTTTCCTGGTAGCCGGCAGTTCCAGTGTAGTATCGACGCTGTGGGCCGTCAGCGATTTGTCTACCTCATTTTTGATGATAAAATTTTATCAGCTTCTCAAAGCCGGGTTAAGTGTCTCCCTTGCCCTCAATACTGCCCAACTTTGGCTGCGAGATGCTACTAAAGAAGATTTGCAGGTATGGACAAAGCAACTTCCCCTACATCGCGTCGAAAAAGCAAGCCTGTACGATATGCTTAAGAAGATAAGCTCTAAAGAAATACGACCTTTTCAATCGCCCTATCATTGGGCTGCATTTTGTTCAGTTGGTCAATAGGAATCTGAGAATAATGCTCGAAGGTAGTCTGAAGAATATCCACGCCTTTATATACTTAATTAAAAATCAGCCCGATCTGTTTTTGATTGAAAATAGAGATGAAGACCTCAAACAGGCAAGTGTTAATTTCGGAGAAACAGAGGACGATCTTGCTGATAGCATCCTTGAATGGTGTGAAAAGTATCCCGACATTGAAAACGCATTATCCCTGACTCGCCAAGGATTAGATTCGGGGGAAATCCAGTTAACCAATCGCCTCCCAGGAACAACCAAACCGATAGCTCCACCGCCACCACCTCCCAAAGTTTTCAGAGAAACGCTATTAAATGCAATCCAAGAAAGTTTCCCCAACCAGTCAAAATAGCACTCATTCTCTAGCTGATGAACAATCCTGAATTGACAGGCAAACTTGCCAATCCCAAACTCACGCTGTTTGCCTTTCATTTGTGCAACAACCTTGCTAAAGGCGATAAACAACTTGCAGACAATTCTGACCATTTATGGCAGAAATGCACTGCTTTGGGACACCTGCTGCCAACAGATCCGCAGGTTGACTTTTTACCAGAAAAGCTGAGCAATAGCAACCGCGAAAATAGCCCACATAGCTACTATCTTGAACTTTACGAGTCAAATGGCGCTAGATTTGTGTCATTTACAACAGTTAGCCAACCGGATAAACTGCCCCTAACAGGTGTAATTTACCCGCTGCAACTTCATGACACTTACGCACTTGACTTCTGCCTATTTTCCCCGAATCTAACAGTAGAAATCAACCAACTGAACAACCTAAATTTTAAAGGTTGCCTGCTACCTTGCGAAATCCAAGCGTCACTAGGACAAACCCTAGTATTATTTACTAAACCTGTTGATTTTACTGGCAATTATCAAGATTTAGCAGTAGCTTGTGTAGACGCTTTGTTTAAAGATTCACAACTTGAGCAGCCAGAACCCTATTTAATCGGTGAGGGAAAACTTCTAGGTAGTCCCATTTTTGAATTTGACAATAGTCAAGAAGATCCGAGATTAAAGTGTCATATCCTAGTCTGGTTAGATACTGATGAAAAAACTTCAGAGATAGAAGCATCCGGCAATTATTACCGTCCGCTGCTCAATTTGTTATGCTGCCGGAGTAAAATTCTTTATGTTTATCACCAAGCGTATCTTTGCAATGAGGAAGCGAGAAAACTGTACAGTCAATTAGAGGAAAAAGTAGCAGAATTTAGCCATTTGAAATCAGATAGAGAGCAACGTCTGGAACAACTAGAAGGCTGGCTGACAGAACTCCCTAAAATCGGATTGAATTATGCGCGGTATTTGCGAGATATAGAACTTCACCAGATTACAATTGAAACGAATGTTGCCAACTATAGTTATTGGTTCAAAGAACTTAGCGATTGCAGCGTCAAAGACATCGATAACTTAGATTTTTTCAAAGAATTTCTTAAGGGTAGTTGCAAGACTTTTCGGCAACAGATTAAACTGAATATGAGTTATCTGGCCGCAGGAAAGCAATTATTTCAACAGATGATTGAAACAATCAGAGGCATTGTGGAAGTGGATGCTCAAAAACTACAGGTAGAGTATGAGCAAAATGAAAGAGATAGCGATCGCAATTTACAAATAACTATAGCCGTTGTCGGTGTGGGTATAGGTGTTGCGGGGGTTGTTTCCAGCAGCTACACCTTGGCTGTAGACAAACCTTGGGGTTTCCCCTCTTTTCAGCATCCTCTGCTGTCGCCTCATCCCTTCTTTATTGCCATTATAGTTAGTTGCTTAGGTGGTGGAGTCTTGGGAGGGGTTGCTTGGCTGATTGCTCGTAAAGTGTTAAAACCATCATCCGCGCAGACAAGTTTACCTAGTTCCGAAAATCAACCTCGCTCTATTGATGTGTAACCTCACTCTGCTTTCGGGTTAATTGCATTCAACCCATCGCCCGAATCAATATCTAGTCGATCTAAAGTTCTCGCATCTAGTTTCAACAAAGGCATGATTTGGTCGTATTTATGCCATTTACCTCTAGGAAAACCCCCAACAGCAAAATCAAAAAATCCATGTTCCATAGAGAATATGCCACCGCGTTCATACATTATGATTAGCGGTTCGTAGGGTTCAGGTAGAATAAATTCACTGACTTTTGGTGAATTTTTCGCGCTATCCCAATGAAGGAACCACTCGCAGGTTTTCTCAATAATACCCGCCACATAAAACGGTGTCTCTGTGAAATGAGTCTTAAGCACTTTAACCTTAGTTTCATCGGCATCTAGAGAATCAATATGAGCAGCCACATCAAAAAACGGCCATTCATCCGTACAATCTAAAGCCTTGGCCCACAGCGCAGCACGTCTCAAGTATTCTCGCAAAAGGGCAATGTGAGAGTTAACGCGACTATCGTCTGGCTCCCATTTAATTGCTAAAATTCGCTCTAGTGCAGTGTCGGTAATTGTTTTCGCAGTCATATTCTTTCTCTAATAGCTTCAAGCAACTCATCAAGATTCGAGAGGTTGTCCGCAAGCATCAGTCCTTCCGCTGACTTACCTATTATGTTAACCCAGTGGGAAAATGGATTGGGCTTGCTGGTATGAGGAGCTATATCGTGTGCTCCGAAATTCTCCGGGGTTGGCCAGTTGCCAAAACCATACATGGGATGCTCTATCCAAGCTTTAGGCGATCGATAAGGAAGTCCATCGGCCATTAGTGCTTGCTCTATATACTCATGGGCTATCAACCGTTTAAACTTGCTAAGTTCTCTCGGTTGTAGCTCACCATTTTTTGCACTTATCCATAAATCAGCAATCTCACCATCGGGTGTAAAATTACCTCGGACATGACTAATAGTATTTGTCTCATCATTGGGAATGTCAAGCTCGTGTTCCTTGATAAATATGTGTTCTTTTACTTGGCGGATAATTTGTTCAGAAATCTCTAGATAATTAGCTATTGTATACACATCATCCGTCATGGCGATAATTTCTGCATATTGACGGATTTCTTTCTGATTAGCCTCCCCAAAATATTGTGGCACTATCCAACACCATTCTCATTATTATTCTTTAACAACTTCCATCAACTCCTCAATCAAAACATCAAGGGTGCGAGCTATTTTTTGAATTGATGTGATATCAACCGTTGCTAGTCCTTCCGATCGAGCATAGTGCCTGACTGTGCTGTACGGAACCTCCGATCGATCGGCAACATCCTTTAGCGTCCATCCTTTTTCGTCAGCCAACTCTCGGATTCGGAACCTAACTAACCCCATTCTACTTGACAAACGATAAGTATCTATCTTTTTAATTCAAACACAATTGTCGATCGACAGCTAAAGAATGCTTAGTTCGATCGAGTTTTCGAGAATCCGATCTAAAACTCGATCGACTTTCGAGAAAAACCACTCAATATAAAACAACTGCCGACAGCCAAAACCGTCAACAGTTGTTTTTTATATTCAATGCGGATGGCGAGACTCGAACTCGCAAGGACATATTGCCACACGCACCTCAAGCGTGCGCGTATACCAATTCCGCCACATCCGCTCTTTCTAGCACTCTCTGGGATTTTTGCGTTACGAGTTAAAGATTCACAGGTTGAGGTTCCTGACATTTAACTTGTGACTTGCCCTTTGAGACCGCCGATTTACAATCATAGCACCACTACCAGCAAAATGTAAAATAAATTTTTGTGAACAATTTCTGCAAAACGATTATCCAGAACATACCGAAAGGCATTATTGTACAGAATATTGAGTGAATTAAGCAGCGAAGATGGGGTTCTCGAAAATTTTAATCGCTAATCGGGGAGAAATAGCTCTCCGCATATTGCGGACCTGCGAGGAAATGGGGATTGCCACGGTCGCCGTACACTCCACCGTAGATAAACACGCCTTGCACGTCCAGTTGGCAGACGAAGCCGTTTGCATCGGCCCCCCCACCAGCAGCAAAAGCTATTTAAACATCCCCAACATCATCGCGGCAGCCCTGACACGCAACGCCGCAGCCATTCACCCCGGTTACGGCTTCCTCGCCGAAAACGCCCGATTTGCCGAAATCTGCGCCGACCATCAAATTACCTTCATCGGGCCTTCTCCGGCAGCAATGCGGGCGATGGGCGATAAATCCACCGCCAAAGAAACGATGCAGCGAGTGAAAGTCCCCACAGTTCCCGGTAGCGAGGGATTGCTGGCGGACGATCGCGAAGCTTTGTCGATCGCCCGCGACATCGGCTATCCTGTGATGATCAAAGCCACCGCCGGCGGTGGAGGCCGCGGCATGAGGCTAGTCAGAGAGCCCTCGGAACTCCCCAAACTATTCTCAGCAGCCCAAGGCGAAGCCGATGCAGCCTTCGGCAATCCCGGACTTTACCTCGAAAAATTCATCGAAAGACCCCGCCACATCGAAATCCAAATCCTCGCCGACAACTACGGTAACGTCATCCACCTCGGCGAGAGAGATTGTTCGATTCAGCGCCGACACCAAAAACTCCTCGAAGAAGCCCCCAGCCCAGCCCTCAGCCAGAAACTGCGAGATCAAATGGGTCACGCTGCCATTGCCGCCGCCAAAT
This sequence comes from Microcoleus sp. AT3-D2, assembly GCF_036705715.1. Taxonomy (NCBI): domain Bacteria; kingdom Bacillati; phylum Cyanobacteriota; class Cyanophyceae; order Oscillatoriales; family Microcoleaceae; genus Microcoleus; species Microcoleus sp. AT3-D2. The sequence continues at coordinate 7,091 of NZ_JAUBVE010000107.1, forward strand.
CCATCAACTACACGGGTGCGGGCACTGTCGAATTTCTGCTTGACAAATCGGGCAAGTTCTACTTCATGGAAATGAACACCCGCATCCAAGTAGAACATCCCGTCACCGAGATGATTACAGGCCTCGACTTGATAGCCGAACAAATCCGCATCGCCCAGGGAGAAAAACTGCAAATCAAGCAAAACCAAGTAATTCTAAGCGGTCACGCGATCGAGTGCCGCATCAATGCTGAAGACCCCGATCGCAACTTCCGCCCTCACCCCGGCATAATCAGCGGTTATTTGCCTCCCGGTGGCCCCGGCGTGCGGATGGACTCTCACGTTTACACCGATTACGAAATACCCGCTTACTACGATTCTTTAATCGGTAAGGTAATTGTATGGGGGCGCGATCGACCAACAGCCATCCGCAGGATGAAACGGGCATTGCGGGAATGTGCTATTACTGGCGTTCCTACCACCCTCAGCTTCCACCAAAAAATCCTCGATTCCCCCGAGTTTCTCAGCGGCGAAGTTTACACCAATTTCGTCGAACAGTTCTTGAACCAAAACAGTCATTAGTCAGTAGTCATTAGTCAGTGGGCAGTCGGCAGTTGGCAGTTGGCAGTTGGCAACTAACCCATGCCCCATGCCCCATGCCCCATGCCCCATGCCCCATGCCCCATGCACCATGCCCGCTGACTCTTACATCATCATCGTCAGCAGCCCTTGCTGGCCGAGAATCATTTCTCGCAGCAAGCTACAGATACCCACCCAAATAATCGGCGTAATGTCCACCCCGCCGATCGGCGGCACAATCTTTCTAGTTACGGCTAAAAAAGGTTCTGTCGGCCAAGCAATCAGACTCAACGGCAACTTGCTCAGGTTCACCTCCGGATACCAAGTCAAGACGATCCGAAAAATAAACAGCAAGGTCATCACGACTAGGACAGAGCCCAGAATCCAACTTGCAACGGTAATACCAGTCATGGGTCTTATCTCGAAATTTTAAGTTTTGTTAAGTCTGCTATTCATAATTTTAACCGTTTCACAGGTGCGATCGAAAGTATAAAATTAATAAAAATCAAATTGTTGTAACAAAGGCTTTGAATCTATGACTCCTTCTCTCGCGAACTTTTTGTACAGCCTGCTGATCGGCGTGACAGTGGTAGTGATTCCAGCAACGATCGCCCTGATCTTCATCAGCCAAAAAGACAAAATCAAGCGCACCTAAAAAGTCAGCGGGTTTCTAAGTCCGGCGCTGCAAGTATATTGTGGGCTACAAGTCGGGCATTTCCCCGATCCGAGAAACCTCGGCTGCCAGCAACTGTCAAGGCAAAACCTTCAGTTGACTGCCAAGCTGAGGTTTTTTCCCGTTAAACTCATTATTATACTCACTTCCCAAGCTGAAACCCTGACCGGACGCTGCCCCAGAAAGCACAGTCGGGCTGACAGACTTAATGATAGATGTAAAATCTAACTCGTTAACATAGGAAAGACATAGGAGATAGGCTAATGGTCAATTTAGGATTGAACTGGAGCAGCCTGTTAGGGATTATCCTAGCAGTAGCAGGGGCAGGACTGTATTTTCTGCGATCGTGGCGTCCCAAACTAGCCCGAGACCACGATATTTTTTTTGCAGCAGTCGGCCTGCTGTGCGGCGGTATTCTGTTATTTCAAGGATGGCGGCTTGACCCAATTTTGGCATTCGGTCAATTTCTGCTCACCGGTTCCGCCATATTTTTTGCAGCAGAAAGCATTAAGCTGCGAGGAGCGACCACAGCCCAAGCCAAAAGTCGCGCCCAATACATAGATGAAGACCGACCGGTCAGCAACGCCTACGGTTACGACGGCTACGATGCCGACATGGAACAGCTAGAACCAGAGGAAGACTATCCGCAGCGTCCTCGGATTAGAGGCAGCCAAGACTACCGTTCCTCTCGGGAAGCCTACGACGACGAACCCCGCCGCCGCCCCTCGAATCGCAACGGCAGCGTTAACACCTCCAGGCCCGACTCGCCCGATCGATCTTCGCGCAAACGTCCCTCTCGCCCAGAAGCTCCGCCTGCCCAAGAGTCTGACAACTGGGACGTTTCAGACAACCCCGAAGAAAGACCGACCCGCAGCCGCAGCAGTCGCCCCCCTGCTTCGGAAAACCGCAGTTCCGATACGCCGCCGAGAACCAAAAAAACCCGTCCTACGGAATCATCCAGGTCTCGCCCCAGCAACCGCGACGTGGAAGCACCGCCGTCAGACTACGTGGAGTATCGACCTGTAGAATACCCGGAAGACCAACCGGATAATTCCCCCAGTTTCGACAAATAGGCAAACACTAAGTAGATGGGTGAAACTAAACATTTCTCGTGCCCGCAGGCAAAAAAATCAGTTGCGTTTATTGATGCCCATCTACTTATTCTCAGATATGAAAGTGCTCAAAAAGACTGTAAATTGCGAGGGTGAAACCCCAGACAAACATAGATATATACAAATAAAAGCTAATTTTTTTAAAAAATTATTTTGACCTACCTAATCTGTGGAACTAATCGACAGCATAATAATCTAAATATAAAATCCCCAATCTTAAATCAGCAAGATGCCATTACTCGAAATAGGAGATCCGGCTCCCTGGTTTTCCGTTCCTTCTACAAATAACCCCTTATTTCATTTCCCGACTGTTGGCGGCCGGCGAGTCGTGCTGTTTTTCTTTGCCAGCGCAGCTTTTGAACAAATCCAAGTTATCCTCAAAAGCTTTCAAGAGCTATCAGAGGAATTCCGAAGCTTGCAAGTAGCGCGGTTCGGAGTGAGCGTTGACCCAGCAGACAAAGAACAAAACAGACCGACAACAATTGCTCCGTCATTCCTCTTTTTCTGGGACTTGCATAAAACAGTCAGCCAGCAGTACGGTGTTTCCCAAGATGTCGAACAAAATGGAGTTGCCGGAGTTCACTATGCACCCCAAACTTTTGTTCTCAACGAAAACCTTCAGGTAATTAATATTTTGCCGATGGGTGAACCGCACCAACACGCCCAGCAAGTATTAGATTTTATTAAAACTTTGCCCCCAATTGAGGAAGCCCGAGCAGCCACTCGTCACGCCCCGGTGTTGGTAATTCCTAACGTTTTGGACAAAGCCTCTTGCCGCAGTTTGATCGATATGTACAAAGCTCACGGTGGCAGTCCTTCGGGCTTTATGAGGCAAGTGGACGGGAAAACAGTTGGCCTGCACGACGACACTTTTAAGAAGCGCCGAGATTTCTTTATTCAAGACGAGGATTTCCAGCGACAATTGAGTGCGATTATTTTGCGCCGGGTGCGGCCGGAAGTAGAGAAAGCTTTTCAGTTTACAATTACCAGGTTTGAGCGGTATTTGGTGGGCTGTTACGATGCTGACAGCGGCGGTTATTTTCGGCCACACCGCGACAACACTAGCAAAGCTACGCTGCACCGCAGGTTTGCGATGACGCTAAACTTGAATGTGGGAGAGTACACGGGGGGATTTTTACGGTTTCCAGAGTACGCGCCGCACGGTTATAAAGGGGATTGTGGCACGGCGATTATTTTTTCGTGTTCTTTGCTGCATGAAGCGACGCCGGTGATTAGCGGCCAGCGTTTTGCTTTGCTGTCTTTTTTCTACGGCAATGAGGATGCTGCGGTACGACAAGCTAATTTTAAGTATTTAGCTGCTGATTCAGATTCCCGAGTTGGAGAACCCGCGTGAGGCAGGTCACTACCGTGGTGCAAGTCGTGACATACTCCTACACCAACTGAGTAGAGTATGATGTAGGCTTCTCAGAGACTCCAGCTATTGCTTCGGACATTAACTGAGCTTTAAGAACGGGATGACCTACCGCCCTATTCTTTATATTTATTGCTGCATTATGATCGCGGTCAAGACCACACCCGCAATGGGAGCAATCGTGCCATCTTTCATGCAGCTTTTTCGGTACTTTTTCGCCGCAACTCGAACAATCTTGTGAAGTGTTATAGGCACATACGGTCACTACCAACAAACCAGCATTTACGGCTTTATTTGTTAATATCGACAGGAAGTTTGACCACCCAGCATCCAACACAGATTTAGCCAATCTTGTACGGGCAAGTCCCTTGACATTCAAGCCTTCAACCGCAATAACATCATATTTCTTCAATAGAGCGTTAGCAGTCTTGAAATGAAAGTCTTTACGCTTGTCCGCTATTTTTTTGTGATACTTCCCCAATTGCTTAACTGCTTTCTGCCTCCGGTTGCTGCCTTTTTTGCGGCGTGAGACTCGCTTCTGGATAGTTCGTAGGCGTTTTTGGGTTTTGCGGTAATGTTGAGGGATTGCAACAGTCTCGCCCTCTGAGGTTGTCAAAAATTCCTTCAGCCCAACATCAATTCCAGTAATCTTGTGTGGATTAAAATCTGCCTTGATTTCAGGGACTGTTGAATCTTCTAGAGAGAGCGTAAGATAGTACCCATCAGCTTTTTTGGTGAGAGAAACGGTTTTGATTTTGCATCCATCAGGTAGGTCACGGTGTAAAACAACTTTAACTTTTCCTAGCATCGGTAAGTTGATTAAGTTATTTTGTAAGCACCCGGATTTAACTTGAGGATAAGTAAACGTGCGATAACGACTGCGTGGTTTAAATCGAGGTCTACCGCTACGCTTTCCGTTGCTATCACCTTTTAGGAAACTATCAAAAGTTACCTTAACTCGCTTAACTACATCTTGAAGAACTTGAGAGTAAATCTCGGCATACCAAGGATGAGTTTTTTTGAGTTGAGGTAAGGTCTTCTTCTGGCTGTAGTAATCTGGATTATCCCGCAGTTGAGGTAAGTGGCAAACCAGAGGACAGGCATTGATGGGAGAACGGTTTTGCTCATACCAGTTACATCTATCCGCCAACAAATAGTTATACTGGCTACACATCATTGACAGCCATCTGTCAATCTCAATGGCTTGTAACTTTGTTGGACGTAATCGATACTGGTAAGAGATTCTCATTCCCTAGACCTTGTTGATTCTGCTATATGTAAGTTAACTTACTGTCAACCAGCGTGTCAATGCCATTCCAGAAAAATAATACATTCGGTGCCAAGAAACGGCTCAAACGCCCTCTAGACAAGGAAACGATCGGATTCAAAGGTTACGAAGGACAAAAAGAGAAACTTAAGGCTGTTCCCGACTGGCCTGAACGTCTCAGAGAATTTGTTGATAAATTGATCTGTGACGAAGAAAATTAAGTGGTCAACTCCGTACCTACCTTGACCCCCCTATTCATCCCACACTAACCTGATTACAGGTATAGTGTGGGGATTTCGGCGCTTTAGCTAAAATAATTACAGAAGGTAGTTAGCGGTTATCCACAAAACCTAATTCCTAGCTACCGATCGCTAAATAATAATCGATCGCCATGAATTTCACACTTCTAAGTTTAGCAGTATCGGGAATTTTAACGGTTGGGGTTGCAGCCAGCGCCAGTGCGGTTGTTACGAGGTCTCCTGTGCGGCAATCAACAGATTTAACGGAATTTAATTCGGTGCATTCCCAGGGTGCGATCGCCCAAACAGTCGAAGAACAAACCAATATTCGAGTCTACGAAAAGGCCAGTCCGGCCGTTGTTACAGTCGATACAGATAAATCTAACGGCAGCGGCACGATTATCAGCCCGGACGGCATGGTTTTAACTAACGCCCACGTTGTTGCCGCCGGCGGTACCGTGAATATAATTCTGTCAGACGGCAGAAAACTTGTCGCCGATGTCGTCGGATTCGGCGAAGACGGTCTAGACTTAGCCGTGGTGAAGATTCGCGGTCAAAACAATTTGCCCACCATTCCTTTAGCCCGTCCCGGATCGGTGAAAGTCGGGCAACAAGCATTTGCGATCGGGAATCCCTTCGGTCAATTTCAAGGTACTTTTACAGTCGGAATCGTCAGCCGCATCGACCAGCAGCGGGGCTTAATTCAAACCGACGCAGCCATCAATCCCGGCAATTCAGGAGGCCCGCTGCTCAACAGTTCAGGAGAATTAATCGGCGTCAATACTTCTATTTTTACTCGCGGTCGGGGCGGTGGCAGTATCGGTATCGGTTTTGCAATTTCCGCAGACAAATTACCCGCTTTCCTGACAGCGGTGCGAGAAGGGCGAGCTCCCCGCGTGGCTCAAGCCCGATCGCCCTTTGGTGGCAACAAATCACCTCAAAAAGTTGCGTTAAACGGGCCCGCCGTCAGCGGCCTCCTCACCGACAAGTCTAGCGTTCTGCCCACCGACAACAGCTTTTTTGACCTCTACTCATTTGAGGGAAAAGCGGGCCAGGAAATCACAATAGAAATGAAAAGTCAAGAGATTGACCCTTATTTAATTTTGCTCGGGCCCAACCAGAGCGAAATCGCGCAAGACGATGACGGGGCAGGCAGTAAAGACGCCAGAATTACAGTCAGGCTGCCAGCAGACGGGACTTACACATTAGTGGCAAATTCCTACCAAGCTAGGCAGTCAGGGGCTTATACGTTAGAACTGAAAGCGAGTGCTCCTACCGCGCCTTCTAGGGCGATTTTGCAAGAAGAAGGCGCTTTAGTCGCAGGCGGCCCAGTATTGCCGTCTGACAACAGTCTGTATCAAGAGTATACTTTTGAAGGTCGATCGGGTCAGTCTGTAGCCATTTCCCTCGAAAGTACAGATTTCGATCCCTATGTGGCTATATTTGGCCCTAACGGCAGATTAGTAGCAGAAAATGACGATGGAAGCGATTCGACTAAAAATGCTTTTCTGACCGTTACTTTGCCCGCTACGGGTCGCTATCGCGTAATTGTCAATGCTTACGATGCTTCGGGCAGGGGTCGTTACACTCTAACTGTCCGGTGAAAAGGGGTAAAAAGGTAATTGGTAATCGGGAATTGGTAATTGGTCGAATTATTCTGCTTCCTGCTTCCTGCTTCCGTGCATTCATTAAATCTTGTACACTGATCCGTTGCCGAACTTCCTTCTCCCATCCGTTAAATCCTTTACACTGATCCGTTGCCGAACTTGCTTCTTCCATCCGTTAAATCTTGTACAGTGCTCGTGGCCGAACTTCCTTCTTCGTTGCAAACCGAGGTAATTCATGCGTCAAGTTAGATTTTGGGCGATCGCGCCAATTGCTCTGGTAGCTACTTTTTCGGGCAAGCCGACTGTTTCCCTGCCCGTTTCAAATTTAAGTGGAGTTGCTAACAGTATTTCCACCCTCATTTCAGCAGAATTTCCTCAAAATTTAACTGATGCGAAGCCTGCTGGCAAGGCGGTTTTAGCTCAAGCAAGCCCCAACCCGTCGCCATCACCACAAAGTTCGCCAACTCAGAGCCCAACTGTAGAACCTCCGCCGAGTCCTGATGCGGGTTCATCTAAAGTCATCTTAGAGCAAAACGGAGAACTCAGCCCTGCTAAGTCTTCTGTACTGCCCTCTGACAGCAGTTTGTACGATGAGTATACCTTTGAAGGCACTCAGGGTCAGAAAGTGGTTGTTACCGTAGAAAGTACCGAGTTTGATACTTATCTCGCTATTTTCAACTCCCAGGGCGAGCTACTAGCAGAAAATGATGATGCGACGCAACAAAATTCCAATTCAGAGCTTACTGTTACCTTGTCTGCGAACGGTCGCTATCGCGTTATTGTCAATGCTTATGATCCGCCTCCAAAAGGTAGGGGCAAGTATAGTTTGACCGTCCGCGAAACAACGGGAAATTAGTTTGAACGAAACTTGGGAGTCAGGGCACGGCATTGCCGTGCCCCTATAATGCTGGGTCGATCGCACTACAAGCAACTACTATCCACTTTGGTAAATTCAGATGTTTCTCTGCAACTATAAATGTTATAGTCTTGCACTTATAATTTTATATAATCATGTGCGATCGATTAACCATAATATCCCGGTCGGGGCGGGTTTTTGAGATTGTCAATAATTGACAGGTATTGTTCTGAACCCGCCCCTTGTATCTTAAAAGAGTCAGTCAGGCGATCGAGCTGTCACTCAGGCGATCGTACCGACACTCAGGCGATCGTACCGTCAAGCAGGCGATCGTACCGACACTCAGGCGATCGTACCGTCAAGCAGGCGATCGTACCGACACTCAGGCGATCGAGCTGTCACTCAGGCGATCGCTCCGTCAAGCAGGCGATCGAGCTGTCACTCAGGCGATCGCTCCATCAAATAGGTGATCGCTCTATCAAGTAGGCGTAAATCTAAAGAAACAAGAAAAATGTAGCGCCTTGGTGCAAGTTTCAGCAGAAAGTGTTGTGATCGGACATCAGAAATCGGTGAAGTTGGCCCGCCCCTTAGACTTTCGCAAGTCTGTTGTGTAGATAAGCTCCCATTACTGATGACAGGCGCACACAAACACAGGCGGTATCTTAGGCTCTCGGCACCGCCCTTGAAAGCCTGCATTGACTCTCGTTAGTCTTCAATTGCCTGTCGGTTCTTTCATAAATCGGAGTATATTGGGAGCCAAAAATGACATCAACAGTCTTAGGCATAGACATCAGTAAAAAAGACTTTTATGTCTCATTGCTGACCCAAAGCCGTGCGACTAAACCCAAAAAGTTTACTAACAATACTCAAGGGTTTGAGAGTTTACATAACTGGCTCAAACAACAAAGTGTAGTCGAGATCCATGCTTGTATGGAAGCTACTAGCATTTTGGCGTGAAGCTTTAGCCGAATTCCTCTATGGGGCTGGGTTTCAGGTAAGTATCGTCAATCCGGCCCGGATTAAAGGGTTTGCTAAAAGCGAACTTCTGCGAACTAAAACCGACTCCGTAGATGCAGCACTGATTGCTCGTTTTTGTGCGGCGATGAAACCGTCTCTGTGGACACCAACCGCGCCCGAAGTCAAGGAATTACAAGCTTTGTTGCGACGGCTAGAATCAGTCACAGAAATGATGACGAGCGAACAAAACCGTTTGGAGACAGCTACGCCAACTGTTGCTGGCCTTACTCTGGCACACTTAGAGTATCTAATCATGGCAACAACAACTGATCAAAAAACTGATTAGTGACCATTTTGACCAACATCCACATTTAAAACAACAGCGTGAGCTGTTGACCTCAATTCCTGGCATTGGCGATTTAACAGCTTCTGTATTATTAGCTGAAATTGGTGAAGTTTCTGATTACGATAATGCTCGTCAATTAGCAGCCTATGCCGGTTTAACTCCCAGCGAACGCACTTCTGGGACTTCGGTTAAGGGCAAAACTCGTTTGTCCTGCACTGGCAATGTCCGACTGCGAAAGGCATTATATATGCCTGCGGTAGTGGCGATGCGTCATAACCCGTTACTCAAAGCTATGAGTGAACGATTATTGGGTCGTGGAAAGGTCAAAAT
>NZ_JAUBVE010000108.1:0-16033 GCF_036705715.1 Microcoleus sp. AT3-D2
CCTCATTCTCTCCTGGCGCGGTGGCTCTAGTTCTTCTTTTGCCACCGTTCTCATCTTTGGTTAGTCTAAACTACAGTGACGGAGGAAAACCGCCAAAAGCCCGATCGCACCAACCGCCAACAGCAGCCATTCTTCTGGTTCAGGAACCCCCGAAACATTCAGAGGATTATTCGGCTTACTCAACTGTTCCTTACCGGATTCTACCTCTCTGTCAAATCGATCGCTCTTAGCTTCCGCTGCTTTTAGCTGCTCCCTTTGCGCGTCATTAACTAACACAATCATTGAAGAATAAGGCGTCACCACTTTGAAATTTTTAGCTACTGCGTGCATCGCATCCAGTTGCGTCAGTTGATTTGAACTTTTCTGCTTGCTAAGTGCAGTTATCAACTGCCGCGCAGCTATCGGTTTAAAGCCTTCATTTCCGGCATTTTTTGGATCTGCAGCTGTCGCCGATTTGGCGGTTTTTTTCGACTGCGGGGTTTTGGCATAACTCCAAGCATAGCCGTCAACAACGCTAACTGTAGATTCGCCCGAAGCTGCTGTGGTTGCTACTCGCTGCATCGCCTCTTTCATATCTGTAGAAACTCCGCCGCCGCTATCTTGAATGACCTTTAAAGTTGCGTCGTCGTAGCCCGGGGGCAAACCTCCCAAATGCACTGTCCATAGGGGTGAAGAGATGGAAAGTTTAAGTTTGCGATCGTCTGACAACTCGTAACTGTGGCGATCGCTCACCACAAATACAGTATCGTAACTTTTATCGCCCCGCAACTGTGCAAACTGTTGCAACATATCTTTGAGCTGGATTGTACCGTAAAATGTCACCTTTCCAGCATCGAAATTGCGTACATCTTCCACCAACTTAGGTGGCATTCCCGCAGCGCTGGCGACATACAAATCAACAGCGTTTTTGCCTGCTGCATTAGCTTTCAACCATTCTAAAGTCTCTTTTACTTCCTTACTTGCCGCCACCATGCTGCGGGAAGTATCGAGAATAACTGCAAATTTTTTGCCTTGCGGTATGGAGTAATTTGCATCAGCCAGCGGCTTAGCAGAAATGATATTTCCTCCCGGTAGAATCGCCTGCTGCGCTGTTAGCGGTTGCTGTGCGGCTGCGGGCAAAAAGGGTGGCAGCCAAGTTTCTCTTGCTTCTTTCCCGCTGTATTTTACCTCTTTTCCGGCGATCGTGCGGCGAGTATTTTGATCCCAAAAAATGTTGCGTTTCTCAGCCAAAATAGGCATAGCCCAACCCTGCGGCTGGCGCATGACTTTGTAGGTAAGCCACAGGTGCATTTCCGTTGGCCCGTCAGTTTGGGTAAATTCTCGTTTTGCTGGGATTGGAAAAGCCCGCAAGCGGTATTGTTTGGGGCCAATTTGTTCTAGCAAAGCCGGATCGACTCTTTCTACTACCTGTTGGTTGTAGACTTGCTGGGCGGCACCTCTAGGCGATACCGTAAATACAAAACGTTTGTTTAAATCGCCAGTATCTCCCAGCCAAACTCCTGTAACTGCGGCGCTTTCCGGCAGGGAAAAGTAGTAGAATACTTCTTGCAAATTCGGCGTTTGATTTTTGTAAACTTCGTAGAGTTGAACGTCAGCCCAGTCGCCGTTTTCTTTGACTGTCACTTCTTGCGACTGCAACCATACTTTTTCCTGATTGACATTCAGCAAACCAGCTTTAGCTTCTTCGCGATTTGATGTTGACTGCACCGCGTGTTTTACTGCTGCTGTGTCGCCTTTTTGCAGTTCCGTATCGAAGAATTCGCCGTATAGTTTTTCGGCTTTTTCCACATCAGCACTAGAGCCTTGATACAAAAACGGCGACATTAAAAAATTATAGCTGTTCTGCACCGTTTGAGCCGCTGGGTCAGGTAAATTCAAACTATTTTTGTATAGCTCATAAATGTGGTTATTTTCTCCCACAGTGCTGAGGTAACGGTAAGGGGACAAATAAGCATTGACTAAGCCCGACCGAATCATATCAGACTTGGCTAATAAAGTTTGGCGAACCGTGTCATTTGCGGGGGGAGTCGCCAGCATTTTCAGTGCTGCAACTTGCGGCTGCTGCTGCAAAGCGGAGAAAATAGCCAGCCAAGCTGCTATGACTCCCAAACTTCCGATTAGCGCTTTATTTTTCCCGTATTGTGCAGCAAAACTCTGCCATATTTTACGCCCGGAATCAATGTAGAGAAAGCCGTACAGCGAAGGCATGACAACGAATAAGCTACAGGTTAAACCAAACAATATAAACGATAGCGGTATCCAAATTAAACCCCAGACCCACTCCCCGTATCTAAAGATATCCCAAAATGCTGATACCCATGTAAACTTGAAAAATTCAATAACTACAGTGAAGAATCCATAAAGTGTAAACAATGCCACAGGTACAGCGTAAAACATCAGCAATGTTGCCGCCCAAATGCCAACTACTACCATTAAACTGTGACATCCTAATTGCAGCCACGCACTTCGCTTTTCTCCAATCAACCTGAAAAAATGAGGCTGTTGATTATGGAAATTTTGGGGATCGAAAATAGTTTGCACATTTTCTCTTTTACCCAGATATCCGTACAGCATTTCCACTGAAAACGCTGCAATGCACAAAGCAATAGTAGCGATAATTTGAGAACTAGCTGCAGTGAGTTCTCGTAGCAGGAATAAGCGGAGCAAACAAAGCAAAAATAGCGGTGCTTCTACGCCGTAAAACCAACGCATTAGCTGTAGGGGTTGCTTGCTAAAACGCCTAGCTCCTACTACTGTACATACAGTGGGTACTGCGATCGTAGCTGCCATCGTCAAAGAAAACTCTAGCGGTATGATGCCATCGATTGTCGCCTGAATTAATGGCCCTCCTATAATAGGCAAAATTCCCAAGTAAACAATCGATAAAAATGTTAAATTCCAAACCCAAAAAATTGTTTGAAAAATTCCATTAAATACCTGTTTGATTTTCATTTATTCTCCTTATAAGCTTTGTTTAACGGTAGTGTATACATTACTCGCAAACTCTTTGACTTCATGATTTTCTGCTTGTAGCGAACTGTCAAATAAAATCGAAACTAGCACCCAATTGTGATTTTTGTGGGTGAGGTCGCTGCCGATACGGGACATGAAGTTATCGGTAGTTAGCTGTGCAGATTGCAGCCAGTATACTGCTGATAATTGGTTGTTTTTGAGAGACAGCCAGCGCGCTGTTACTGAAGGAGTTAGTTGTTTTTTTTCTATGCGATTGACGGGAATTCCGCTCGCTACAAAACACAACTCGGGGGCGTGATAAGTTTGCCAGGATGTGCTCGCTACGGTGAGCATGGAACCGCGCAAGTTGCCGGCGACAAATCTGATTTTTTGTGTTTGCGTGTCTGGATAGTTGCCAAAGAATTTTTGTTCGCTAGCATTCAGGGGAATCGACTCTGATTTAATGTATTCAGGCAATCTTAAAGGTGCGATCGCCATTTTTGGCGTTTCTACATGAGACAGTTGAGCCATTACTGCCAAAACTGCGACTGCTGCAATTATTCCTGGTTTGGCTAAAGGGTGATTTTGCAGAATTTCTGAGTTTGGTTTTGCAGAAACACCGCTGGTTTTTTCTGGCTGAAATTTCGGTACTCGTTGCAGCATTAACCACGTCACAAAAGAAGCACATACTAAACCGACAATTCCCAGAGGAACGTGCATAATTTGTGCTAGGTTTGGCTGGTTAAACACTTCTGAAACCAGGACTAACACGGCAACCCGCGCAGCGTTAGCACACACCAACATTAAGAGATTAGCAGCGCCGACTGCTAGCCATCTTAAGCTCAATTTACGCCCTTCCAGCCAGGTAGCAGCTAGCAAAAATAGCGTCCCGACTAAGAGGGTTTTAATGCCGCTACAAGGCACGTCAACGTGAGCGATGCCGTTTTCCAAAACGATAATATCGTAAGAAGAAATAGCCCCAATGTGCAGCATAGAGAGCAACTGTTCTACTACCTGAGCAGTAAGCACTCGCGCCGGCAAACCTAACCCGCTATTCAACTGACTATTAAATGGTAAAATACAAGCCAGCAAGCCCGCAACTGGTAAGTTTTTTCGCCAAAAGTTCGGCTCCACCAATAACCCGCACAGCCCGTAAGTTCCGAGGATAAATAGCAGGACAGTAACTTGTTTGATATCAATTATGTACTGAAGGGCGATCGAGCAAATACCCGCACCCAACATTAATAGCAGCGGATCTCGCCTCAAAACGAAATTGGGTGAAAATTCGGGCGGGCGATCGCCGTTCCCAATTGATCGCACTACTAATGCTACAATCAGAAAGCCAATTACTATTTTGTACAGTGTGGGTATCTCAACAAACGAGGATAACAGCCACTTAACAGCCGAGATATTGGCCCAAAACCAAGCAAGCGCCAGCAAAAAAGGAGCCAGCCAAACCAAATTAACCGCAGGATGAGGAGTAACAGAATCTGGAATTGCAGAATCAGTGATATTGGTGCGCTGCATGATACCGCTTGACATTCACGTTGGTGACATCTTAGCTCAGCCAAATTGGTAATGTCCAGACCGATTATTTAAGTTTTGTCAAGCTTCGATTTTCTCTACAGAGAAGCTAGCGTTATAATAATTAATTTTAACGGAGGTAAAAATGAGCGAAAAAAGTCCAGGATACAAAATTGTTAGCGATAACCGACAAGCGCGCCATCTCTATGAAATTATAGAGACATACCAAGTGGGCATCGAGTTGAAGGGAACCGAAGTCAAATCTATTCGGGAAGGAAAAGCCAATTTGCGAGACGGATATGGTTTAGTTCGGAACGGAGAACTGTGGCTGATCAACGTTCACATTTCGCCTTGGAGAAGTGCTAGCAACTATTTTAATCACGAACCCCGCCGCACCCGTAAATTGCTGATGCACAAGCAGGAAATCCGTAAATTGATAGGTAAAGTCGAAGAAAAAGGTTTGACTTTAGTGCCGTTAAAAATGTATTTGAAAGGCGGCTGGGTAAAACTGGATATCGGTTTGGGTAAAGGGAAAAAACTGTACGACAAGCGCGAAGATTTGAAGAAACGCGAAGATAAGCGGGATATGGAAAGAGCGATGAAGCAATATTAGTCATTAGTCATTAGTAATGACTAATGAGTAATGAGTCATGAGTCATGGCTCATTAGACATCTCCGAAAAATCAACTAAAACATTTGCTACTCTAAGGTTGAAAGTTAATTTATGGAGATGTTTATTAGTCAGGAGTCAATCGATTTTATATTTTAGATTTTAGATTAAAGAATTGAAGCATTGACCCCACGGATAAATTCGGGGGGCAAGTTTCATCGGATACAGGTGTTTTACTTCTGGACGGATGAATCCGGGGGCTTGTATCCTAGATGTTTTCGGTCATTAGTGATTCATGATGGGTGATTGCTCATTAATGATTGGCTATTTTAAATCGAGTTCGGTTCATTATTCATCATAATTTTTTTCAAAATCCTCAAGGGAGGATTTTGAGGGCTTCCATCGTCACTACAAACTTAATTAGAGCTATTTCACCGGAGTCCATCTTACAGAAGATTCTATGTTGAGGAACTAAACCCCAGCTCGTTCGCTCCCGGTAGGCAAACGGCCCAGGCTAAGTTCCTACACTTCATAAACCTGGAATACGCTGTATCTCCTCATAAAGTCGCATACTGTCGATCGACTGACCACTGACTAAGTATTATTACTTAAACAATCGGGACAGTTCTACCTTCTTCCTGCTTCCCACTTCCTTTTTTCTGAAAATATCCGGATCGCTTGTGGAGTCTCAGGAATGATTAACCTATGCTCGAATACATCTAGGTAGTGGCAGCATTACCCAAGCATTCGGCTGTGGACTGACAAACTCTTATGAGAAATGGGCTCAAGGCTGAGTCATTTCGTAAGATTATGATGCCATTAGGGTGGCAATTAAATGTGGCAAAAAAATATCCCTCAACTCTCAAGTTAAAAAATGCTAAAAATGACACCATTAGCTAACATTTTCAATGCCATGAAAGAGCCAGCAAAAAAGCATCACAACTCGAAGTGGGGAGCCTTCTTGCTGATCCTAGCAGTAGGCTTTGGCGGCTGGAAAATTGGGCGGCCGGAACTGGCATCTTTTTTTAATAATATGGCATTTGAAAACTACAAAGCCAATAGATTGGCGGATACTCAAAAAGCATATGAGTTAGCGCTCGCTGTAGATCCAAAAAGCCGAACAGCTCTTTACAATTTAGGATGGCTTTGCGAAGAGGTGCAAGATTTACAATGCGCCCGAGGAAAATATCTGCAAGCTGCAAAACTCGGTCTGCCTGCTGCTTACAGCAACCTGGCTAGGTTATATATAGTTGATCAAAAAAACTATCCGGCTGCCGTTCACTTCCTGTGGCAAGGTTTGAAATTAGCTGAGGACGATCGAGTAAAATATTCTTTACTCAAAAACTTGGGATGGGCTCGCCTAGAACAGGGTCGATATTCAGAGGCATTGCAGCATCTGGATGAAGCGATTAAACTTGATAGTGAAGGCCCAGCAACTTACTGCTTAAAAGCGCAAGTCCTAGAAAAAATGAAAAATACTAAGGCAGCGCTACCGCAGTGGAAAATTTGTCTAAAGTATGCGGATTCTCAAGAACTCGATGAGGATATATGGATAGGGATGGCACGTCAACGATTAAACGAGGAAAAAACAAATAAATGAAACGCACAGTTTTGTTTTCATCAACCATACTGGCAATTATAACGGTACTGGAGCTAAGTCAAGCCTCAAAAGCACTCCCAACTCCTGCGACTGTTAACCCTGCCGTTAATGAATCAGTCAAAATGCTGTTCAACTCGAATCAGTCGGTGCGACGGCGGTGCAAAGATAGAAATGGTGGAATATATGCGTGTCCGAGATTCATCATGCCTTCGGAGAGCGAAGAATAAGAGTTATTTTCAATAAATTTGGTAGAGTGTACCATCACCACTTTACAGCAACAGGTATGTAGTATGTAGTAGTATTATGCCGGGTGCGCCGTCCGCACCTTATAGCATTTGAGATTTGAGATTAAGAATTGAAGAATTGGAAATAACTTATGGCGATAATGGTTTGCAGCTTGCATAAAGCTGCATTCTTTTTTCGCACTGGTATAACTCTTAATCATTGCTGTATTGGCTAGTGCTGGAATCCACACCGGGCGGGGATAAAACCCCGCCAGCAATTCTATCTACTCGCCCTCGGTCAAAGCTGAATCTTGCGGCTGCTGATCCGAGTTGCTGTAAAAACTAGCAATAATCGCCACCATCAACCACCAAAGCATATTAACTTCGGGCCTGTACCAAACTGTATCGACAAAACCGTGGGCCATCATGCCGGCTAAAGTTGCGATCGCCCCAATCAACCAAAACCCCTGATTCGATTTTAGATTTTGGATTTTAGATTTGGGATTTCGGGATTCTTCGTCTAAATTAGAGATGTTAAATTGTGCATCCCGCAGATTTTTTATCTGCAACAAACCTTGATTGACGGTGACAGTCATCAGCCAAAGGAAACACATTAAACCGATAAAACCGGTTTCCACCGCAATTTCCAGCAGCACGGAATAAGCGCTCAAAGCAGTGAATCTCGGCCTCATATAAAGCGGATAAACTTTATTAAAAGCAGTGTTTCCCGGCCCAATTCCGAGAATTGGTCGATCGCGAATCATGTCAACCACCGCCGTCCAAACATTAATCCGAAAATTGTTGCTGCTGTCACCTCGGCCGATAAACATACTCGAAACTCGATCGCGCAGAGGCTCCACTAAAGCCACTCCCAAAATTAAGGCCCCAGCCAAACCTCCTAACCCTAACGGCAGGGCCCAAGTTCGCCAGAACCGAGGCATCAAAGGGCTGTACCAGTACCACAGCAGCACTAAAAATACCACCAGTAGAGCCACAAAACCGATCCAAGCACCCCGGCTGTCGGTGTAGCGCAAACACGCGCAATTCACCACCAGCATCGTCAGCGCTAAAACTCTTGTTCCCCATCCTTTCCACACAAAAAGTGCGGCGGCGCTCAATGCAATGGCCGGCAGCAAATAGGAACCAAGCAAGTTAGGATTCCCCAGAAAGCTGTAAACTCGCGTGACATTGGCTTGAGTAGAAGTCGGATCGTTCCAAGTAGCTAAGGGCGGCACTTTGTCAATCCACTGCCGCACGCCGTAGAAACTGACAATTAAAGAGATGTTCAAAAATACGGCAATTAACCACGATCGCCAACGGGGCGATCGCAATATCCGAGCCATCAGCGCAAAAAACAGCAAATACAGCGTTAGCTTGCTCCAACCAGTAGCAGCGGCGACTTTCACCGGCGACATCGCCGTTGCGACGGTGGCAATGCCCCAGTACAGCAGAACCAGCAAATGAATTGGCGTGAAGGGGCTCTCGCGATCGTCCGAAACAGTTAGCAGCACCCAAAATGCAGCGCTAGCCGCCATCAACACCCCCACCAAGGCATTGTTTACAAACGGCGCCAAACCGAAAGTCAAGGCCAGCAAAACAAAACCCAAGGGTTCTGCCCACTGCATCAGCCAGCTACTCTGCCGCCAACTGCGTAAAGAGCCGATCGCCAAATTGAATAAATAACTTCTACTTTGCCACTGAGAGAGCGGCAAATTTGCCAGAGTTAACTGTTGCCAAACTGAATTCATTTTTAGATTGATTATTGGTAATTGGGAAGTGGGAATTGGGAATTGGGAATTGAGTCTAAAAGGAGCGAGAAGTGTTAGTAACTCCCATTTTGCACCATTCTCGCTTAAGGATTTTCGGGCCTGCTCCACAAAGAATAAATTTCTTGTGGGTGGGGCCCGCGAGCCCGCGCCTAAAAGCCTTATTGAGAATAGTGCAACATCTCAGTATTAATTAACAAATGACTTGTTTCTTCTTCCTTCTTCTTTCCATCCGTTACATCCGTTAGAAAATCCGTTGCCGAACTTCCTTCTTCCTTCTTTAGCCTTCCAACAATTCCGTAGCATTTGTGCAGGGCAGCCAGAGCAGGTAGCGATATCCAGATTCCGGGGTTCCTTGAATTGAAAGTTGACCGCCTTGAATTTCCACCAATTGGCAGCAAAGCAGCAGCCCCAAGCGTTCCCGCGCCCCGTAACCAGCTAACACCGGTGCGGTATCCTCGGCATTCTGGGCCACCAAAGCCGCCAATTCAGAAAACGCCAGCGTTAATCGCTGCGAACCTTGTGTCGGGAGTTGCGCTTCGAGTCCGGGGGACTCGGTTTCGGAGTTCGAGGGCGAACCGCTACCTGACCCGACCTTCAACAAGTAGTCGGTGTAGAGTTTAGCATGGGGCAAACTTTCCCCTAACCAAGGATGAAAAACCCAAACTCCGATGTTGATACCGTCTTCTTTCCGAGAAACGTGGAGTCGAATCACGCTGCCTGCCCCAGCAGATTGAATAATGCTAAAAATTAAGTGGTGCAGCATTTGCTGAACCTTATCTTTATCTATCAACCAGATGCGCGACCCGGGCCCCATTGACAAATTAATTTCTTGCTCTCGTCTACTTGCCGCCGACGACAGGATTGTCACAACCTGCTGGCACAAAGTTTCTATATCGACTGCGGTTCGCTTCAAGGTAAAAGCAGAATCATCTAGTTCTGCAAGTTCCAAAATTTCTTCAACTAGCGATCGCAAAGAGCGGCTGCTGTCTTGGATCACGTCAATATATTCTTTTTGCTTGCTCGTTAAGGGGCCATAAATTTCTTGTTTCAACACGCTTGCCATGCCGAGGACAGAAGTGAGCGGTGTGAGCAATTCCTGCGCTAAATTATTCAGCAGTTTTACTTTAATGGAGTTAGTAGACAAATCGATAGGTTTGTTAGTCATCGCTAATTTTTATTGGTTCATTGTCGAGCGAGGGTTTGCGGTTCATTAGACCTATCTCAAAAGTTTATAACAATTTCTTTATAATTCACCACAAAAAATGTTGAGAAGAAAAATATATATTCCTTCTTCCGTAGAAGCTCTTGTTTCTCTGAGTAATTAAGATTTAATCATTGCTTCTAAAGCTGATTGCAAGTCTTGAGTGAGCTCGGCAACTGCTAACCTGCGGCTGGTTTGATATCGATCCCAACGATCGCTCACTGATATGGGTTCGCCCACGGTCATTTGTACCTGCTGTTTGCCCAACTTCGGTCTGCCGAAAGGATTTCCCCCTTTGATGCGAGCCAGTACGTCCCATAGCAGTAAAGTTGTTTCTGCCAAACGTTCTGCCGTCAGTTGTTCTGCGACATACCTACCCGTGACAGATACGAAACTTTCTACAAGTCTCATGTGCCACATCCGGAGACTTGCTTCTTCAGCGAGGCGATCGGCTAATCCTCTTTCTAAGGGAGAAAGTGCTGCAATATCTTTGATATCTTCTCGATAAATATACTCCCAGCCTGCTTGTTCCACACGGCGGCAGCGGTCTATTAAACTGCCTTTGGGCTTTAAGTTAAAATATTCTTCGGCTACTTGCAAACCCACGTCTAACAGGGCTTTCAGTCGAGCCATCATTACTTCATTGCCAGAATCATTTCCTGTTTTGTTGGGGAGGGATAATGATGTTAAAATAGATGTTTCTGGCTGTAAATTTTTATGATAAAAACGGCCGTAAAACTCTTCCATTACTGCTAGCAAATGGCTGCCCAGTCGAATCAGGCGCAGATATTGGAATTTGTGATGGTGATTTTCAGAATCGGGATTTGCAGTCTCTAAATTAGCGATATCGGTGCGTTCTAAGGGTGGCAGTCCGCAATCAATTTCTAATTGAGTTAAAAGTTTTTCTAGGGGTTGCCAAGGTGGATTGACATAGCGGTATTGAATGCCGATCGGCACAATTAAAACTTTTTCAGTGCGTCCGGCTTTCAGCAAATCTTCAACGCACCAGAAACCCATTTGAGCAATTCCCGGTTCCAGGGGGCTAACTATTTCATTGTGACCGTTGGTAGCGCCTTCTGGGGCTGCGGCGATCGGGAATTGGCTGTTGGCAAATAAATTGCGGGCTGATCGCAATCCGACGCGATCGATTTTGCCGCGAACAATCGGAGTGCCACCGAGTTGGGAATACAACCAGCCGACGCCCGCACCGGCCCACAGGGGAATGCCGCGATCGTAGATAAAGTGGGAATGTACCGGGAATTGCAGGGGAATGCCTTTGGCCCGCGCAGCCTGGGGAACGAGTTTCCAAATTAGTTGTCCCAAACAGTAGGGATCGTCTGAGTTGGGGTGGCGGAAGGCTAGCAAGAAGCGAACTTTCTGATTTTGAAATTGATGGAATAGTTCGGCGAGGGTTTCGACGTTTTCGGCTTGAACGTGGCTGATACTCGTCCGAAATCGCAGCCACCAGGGGAGTATTTGCTTACAACCTTGCATCACTAGCGGGTTGTAGGCTGGGGGTATGAATTCCAGTGGCGGCTGAACTTGGCTAATTGAATTGGGCATTTTGCGATTTTAAATTTTAGATTTTAGATTTTAGATTACAAGGTTGGGGTAAAAACTTCCAATTTTTATGATGCTGAAGTTTTTTTATTAACCGCAGAGGACACAGAGGACACGGAGGAAGAGAGGAGATAGCAAAGCGTGTCGTGTCAATTTAACGTCAAAAGTATTACCTGTCTTGGATCGGATATTATGTCGAGTTGATCGACCACAATATTTTGGTCGGGGCGGTTTTAGGGGATTTCTGGCTTATATTACAGATATTACAGCTCGGGGGTGAACTAGCCCTGACAAGAATTACGATTATTTTACAGGACTAGATATGAACCCATCATCTTTTATACCCCCTTGCCATTGACAAAGGGGATGCGAAGGGGTCGGAAACAAGACTAACAACGAGATTTATCGTCAGTTTCAGTCTTCAACACAGATTTTTGCAATCCAAAATCTAAAATCTAAAATCCTATTGGGCGGGTTCAAAAATCATTTCTTGGAAATTAATGACATCCGATCGCGGATCGCAGTGGGTGACTTTGACTTCTAGTCGATCGCCTATTTCGACCGATCGACCAAATCGCATTGCCAATTCTAAACCCAACTCTTCCAATAAAATCAATCCGAGATTGCTGTCTTCCCTCAACCAGCGCAGCATTAAAGCTTCCCAAACTTCATCGGGGTTGCGCCGCAAATATTCCAATCCCCAATAGCGGTTAGTTTGGCGTTCGACGGTGGATGCTTCTTTAACTGCGGTGCCGAGACACATCACAATGTCCTGTATTTCTTCAGCGGAAAAAGGCAGTGGTTCGCCCCGCAGGTGGGCTTTGATTTGGAAGTGAGTCAGCAAGTCGGTATAGCGGCGGATCGGGGAAGTAACTTGAGTGTATAATTCCAAACCCAAGCCGGCGTGGCGTCCGGGGGTCAGGCCCATTTCGCTGCGGGGCATACAGCGGCGCACGGCGCAAGCGCGGGCGGGGCCTGCCGGCACGGCCAGCAGTTCTTCATCGGGAGGGAGTTCGGGCTGTGGCTGATAGCGGTAGGGTATGGGCAGGCTGTGAGTTTGACCGTAGCGGGCGGCTAGTTCACCGGCTAAAATCATCATTTCGGCTACTAGCATCCGGGCTGTGGAGTCGTCGATGACGTGGATTTTGATGTCGTCGCCGTTGACTTTGATGACGGATTCTGGCATGAAAATGCTGATTGCGCCTTGGGCTTCCCGCCATTTTTGCCTCAGTTTGGCTGCAGAGGCGATCGCTGCTATTTCCGGTTCTGCTTCGATTCCCAACTCCAGCATTTCGTCTACGTCATCGTAGGTCAAGCGGTAGGTGGGTTTTATGGTGCTGATGTGGATGCTGTAATCTTGAGCCGCGCCGAGTTCGTCTAAGGTGACGCTGAAGCTGAGGGCGCTGCACTCTTTGCCTTGAATTAAACTCATCGGCCCGGTTGCCAAAGCTGGGGGAAACATGGGGATCATTCCCGTGGGCAGGTAAACCGTAGTGGTGCGCTTTCTGGCTTCGAGGTCGAGTTCGTCTCCGGGGGAAAGCAAGCGGGTGGGATCGGCGATGTGTATCCAGATCCGCTGCTGGCCGTTTTCGAGGAATTCTAAGCTGAGGCCGTCGTCGATTTCCGTGGTGCTTTCGTCGTCGATCGTGTAAACCTTGAGGTGAGTTAAATCGAGACGATTTGTGTCGGAGTCGGTTGGGGAATTTTCTAGGCAGCGTTGGGCCACTTCTAATACCTTTGCGGAGAATTGTAGGGGAATTTGGCTGCGCCGCAAAAACAGGTTTTCGTGGGTACTCCAGAGGCCGAGATCGACTAGGAGGCCAAATGCTGCTTCGGGGTTTTCGGAACGTTCTAAGCTGGCTAAAGTTTCTAAGGCCGGGGTGCGGTGCGTTGCTTCTTCTCCGAGGAGGGCAAAGCGTTCTAGGGCGTCGAGGCGAGTTCGATCGCTGTGTTCCCAATCTACATTTTCCCCTGCCAGCCGCTGTTTGACTCGATCCCAAAATCCTTGGGATTCTTGGTGTCGCTGCTGTTCTACTTCTTGCTGGTGTTTGATTTCGGCTACTTGGGCTGCCGATCGCGGTTCGTAGCGATCGCCCTTTTGTTTAAAATACAATTTGTCTGTTGATAACAAACAGTAAGCCGCGTAACACTGGGCCCCACTACTCTCAGAAAATAGCAGCATTGCCAGGGATTCGGGATCTGCTGTTTCTCCGTCACCGACTAAAAGTTCCCAAGCGACTTCCAAACTCGATGGATCTGAGTATGCTTCTACTTCTTTGAGAAACTTGGGAATATCGGAGGGTTTGTAAGTTTCTCCCGCTACTTCGTAGGTGATTTGTTTGGGCGGTATGCTGTGCGGTTGACCGTTTTCGTCTACCACGACCCAGTTTTTCTTGCCATCGGGGCGATCGGCAACTGCCAGACGGCGGTCGCCGTGCACTCTAAATTCTACTAACGTTCCCTTCTCCACTTGCCAGCTTTATATTTGAGATTTTGGATTTTTACAGTAGCCACTTATCGAGTTTCGAGCTTGCGATTTTAGATTTTGGATATTGGCAATTTTTCTGGTCAATTTTGAAAGTTAAAATCTAAAAAGTTGTTTTTTCTTGCTTTTTTTTAACTTTTGACTTGTGATTAAGACTTGCGCTGCGGCGACTCTTAACCCTTTTTCGCGATTCTTTCGCTGCATTCTTGCTGCACTATTAATAGCAGAAAGAATTTGTTTTCGCGCAAGTCTTATTCCCAGTCCAAAATCTAAAACCCAAAATCCCAAATCCTGTTAACCTTCTTGGTTTACGAAGGGCATCAAAGCTACAATTCTTGCTCTTTTGATGCTTCTGGTCAGGTCTCGTTGCTGTTTTGCCGTCAAACCGGTAATCCGGCGGGGCAAAATTTTACCGCGTTCTGTGACATATTTTTTGAGCAAATCGACATCTTTGTAGTCGATCGGGTCTCCTGGTTTGATGGGCGAAACGCGCCGGCGAAAGTAAGTCATGGTTTGTTGTTTGTTGACTGTTGTTTGTTGACTGTTGATTGTGAGTTTTTAGTTATTAGCCGTTAGTTGCTAGCCGTCAGGAAAGCATTGGTTAATTATCTGCTTTTCGCCGATCAATATCAATTGCCAACAACTGATGACTGATGACTAAGGACTAATGACTAATCACTACTTGATCTCTTTGTGGGCAGTGTGGCTGTTGCAGTGGGGGCAGAACTTTTTGAGTTCCAGCCGCGCCGTCGTGTTGCGACGGTTCTTGGTGGTGGTGTACCGAGACACGCCTTTGGAGCGTTTGCTCGCGTTTGTTCGGCACTCAGTACACTCTAGAGTAATTATGATGCGGACGCCTTTAGCCATAATTCTAAATAAATTTCGACTAATTTAAACACAATTTATTATCTTCTCACATTGCTCTGCACTTGGTCAAGCAATCTTCTAACTTTGATGTCGAGGGAGTAGCCACGGCGGGTCCCGACGACGATCGTCCCGCCGATGCGATCGTGGAAAGCTTGGGGAAACCTTTCGGCGGAGGTGAGGGCAACGCTACAGTCGATCGCCAGGGGCAGCATCAGCAGCAAGACGGCGGCGTTGGTAGATGTGAGCCCAGCTATGCCTGCGAAGGCTAAGGCGGCGCAAAAGCCCAGCAATGCCTCGCGCTTGCACAGTTTTTGCACTCCGGGAGTCCGTTGGAATCTGGGATCGACAATTTTCATGTCCAAAGCCCAGCGCCCGATACTTTGGCCTTGGTTTTTCCTGACGATGGCTACGCGCATGATCAGCCACAGCAGGACAAAAAATATGGTTTGGACGATCGCATTAGTGCCCAAAAGCAAACTGGGCAGCCAAACTGCTATTCCGTCGATGCAGAAGGCTGCCGCGCGGCGGCCGACTGATACTTTGGGAAGGAGGGGTACTAAATCGGAACTCATAGGCAAAAAGGTCGATCGCCACTAGCTACTTTTTCATATTAAGCTGTGGATTTATCGATCGGCATCAATGGCGCGTAACTCAACTTCCCAGCCAACTGCTAATTATTCAAGCTGAAAATGGATTTTCACCAATTCCCAACTGCTTTTTCGAGTTTTCCACCTGTTCCCAGAGTGTTTGGATCTGAGTATATGCATGTTCCACAGAGATTTTACCGTTAGATGTCAAGGAACTGATGTAACCCACTCGCTGAGAAAACTCTTGTAAATTCGCATTAAATACTAAATTCTCTGGCTTTACTTCACCGTAATAGCGATTTTGAGGATATAAAAAATTTGAATTTGCTACCATTGCTTTAACCTCGCATGAAAACTTGTTTCCTGAACTAATCAAGATTATTATAAACCGCGATGACCTTCTAAAGTTGTGCTGTAAGTAGCAGAAATTATGTGACATTTGGCGAATTTTTTTGTGATGGCAATTACACCGACAGATGAGGGCGACAAAAACCTCAGTAATTTCACGTGTACAAATTACGCAGGCGGGGTCAATAACCAGGTTTCTGCCTTAAGGCTTATAACTTAGGATTTTGCAGGGAGCATGTCACTTTTGCAATAAGTATTTATACTTGTTGTGCAGTTTTTGGCGGTCTACCAATTAAGCCATTTAAG
>NZ_JAUBVE010000109.1:0-15947 GCF_036705715.1 Microcoleus sp. AT3-D2
ATATGGCACAGGCACAACGGCTCGCGGGCTATGGTCTAGACGTTTTGAAGAAGCTGTTTAGAATGAAATAGCCCTGCATTTGGATGTGGGCGGTTTCATCGATGATGGCGGGAGTATTTCCCGCGCCGACACCGAGGGAGGGATGTCCTGAAGAGTAGGCAGCTTTTACCATTCCCGGCCCGCCAGTTGCCAAAATTAGTTTGATATCGGGGTGCTGCATCAAAGCTTGGGAAAGCGGCACAGTTGGCTCATCAATCCACCCAATAATATCCGGTGGTGCTCCTGCTGCTACAGCAGCATCGAAGATGATTTTTGCCGCCGCAGCCGTGCAGGATTTGGCGCGGGGATGGGGCGAAAATATAATGCCATTTCTCGTCTTGAGCACGATTAAAGATTTAAAGATTGTGGTGGAAGTCGGGTTAGTTACAGGAACGATTCCCGCCAGCACTCCCACGGGTTCGGCAATGCGTTCGTAGCCAAAATGCCGATCGGACTCGATGATACCGCAAGTCTTGTCGTTTTTGTATTTGTTGTAAATCATTTCCGAGGCAAAATGATTTTTGATTGCCTTATCTTCGATGACTCCCATTCCCGATTCTTTGACTGCTGCTTTGGCTAAGGGAATGCGGGCGGCATTAGCGGCTAAAGCTGCTTGCTTGAGTATGCGATCGACCTATTCTTGAGTGTAGGTGGCAAATTCAGCTTGGGCTGCTTTTACTTTTTTAATGAGCAGTTCTAATTCATCTACATTGGTAACTTTCATGTCTTTTCTCCTCATGGATTTTTTGAGATAATTATTGCCTAAGTTTGTGAGGGGATGGGATCCGCAGATTAACCGCAGATTAACGCAGATAGACGCAAATAATTTCAAGATTGTTTGTGATTTTTCACGAGGTATTTTAATTAATTATAGACCGCTTGCTCCGATCGCATTTACCCCACGACTGCGAAAAATCTCAACTGTTTTTTGCACGAGATCCGGTGAAGCTGGAGGTGTATCTTTGAGAATGTTCTACCGTCATTGCTTGTACCGCCGATCGCCTCTGTTACCCAAGTTGGATCGCCAGAAAACAGAGCGTTATAGTCGGGAGTTCGCAAAAACCGTACCATGCGGAGTTTCATTACAAAATGGTCGATCAGTTCTTGCAATTCCACTTCGGAACTCGCGCCACTTTGCAAATCGCGCTCGAAATAAATGTCTAAAAACAACGTCGATACGCGCCCGAGAGACATCGCTGCCCCGTTTTGTTCTTTCACTGCTCCCAAGTAGCCAAAATACACCCACTGGACAGCTTCTCGTGCGTTTGCCGCCGGACGGCCAATATCAAAGCCGTAGCTAGCAGCCATTTCTTTTAACTCAAACAATGCCCGAATTTGCTCGGATAACTCTTCGCGCAAACGAATTGCTGCCTCGTCCATCGCGTCTAGTTCGAGTGATTCTTGCTGTGTTTTTTTATCATCAATCAGGCGATCGACACCGTACAAAGCAACGCGCCGATAGTCACCGATGATGCGCCCGCGTCCATAGGCATCTGGCAAACCTGTGATGATACCAGAACGTCTCGCCAGACGCATCGAGCGCGTGTAAACATCAAATACACCATCGTTATGAGTTTTACGATATTGCGTAAATATTTCTTCTGTTTGCCGATCGAGCTGATAGCCGTAAGCTTCTAAACCTGCCTTGACAACGCGAATTCCGCCAAACGGCATAATCGCGCGTTTCAAAGGTCGATCTGTTTGCAAACCTACTATTTGTTCTAAGTCGCGATCGATGTATCCTGCTGCATGAGCGGTGATGGATGTGGGAACTTTTGTATCAACATCCAATACACCTTTTTCGCGCTCTTGCTTCATTAGTTCCAGGACTTGGTGCCAAAGCTGCTGGGTTTTTTCTGTTGGTGCTGTGAGAAATTCTGCATTCCCTTCGTAGGGGGTGTAATTCTTTTGGATGAAGTCTCTGACGTTGACTTCCTTTGTCCAGTTGCCTTCAGTAAAGCCGTGCCATTCTGCAAACATAGCTTGCTTTCACCTCAATCTTTTATTAGCGATCGATCTTTTCTTCTGGGACCGCTATATCTACTATATATTTAATCTCAATATTTTAAATAGCCTGTTCGCTCTTTCTTACAAAACTTGACTTGCTAATTCGGTGGGAAGAATTAAGATAGATAGTATGCAGAACAACCTCTGGAATTTGTGAGGAAGCTCTGACAAAATGGGATTCCGAACTAACACTTTGACAACAAAAATGTTGTTTAATGGCGGGTCGATCGGAAACCCGCAATGAGATTTTTGGTCGCGAACTGCGAAGGCCAAAAGAGGAATAAAAAGCAGAAAAATAGCAGAAAAATATAGCCTTTTTCAGTAACATGAGGTACCCGATGTGCATAGGGCATAGGGCATACCTCACCACGCTTGAGAACCGCTATAGTTCGGATTTGATTCGAGAATTGTTATCGAAAGCAGAGCAATATTAATTGCTGATTAATTGAAGTAGGTATTATGCAGATAAATTCAAGAAATCAAAGCACTGCGAGCAATCCGGCTCACGATATTTGGAAAGAACAGCGTCATCCGCTTGATCGGATTTTTGGGCCTCGCTCCGTGGCTGTAATCGGCGCAACAGAGAGAGAAGGAAGCGTCGGACGTACTCTCCTTTGGAACTTGATTCGGAATCCGTTTGGCGGAACAGTTTTTCCAGTGAATCCGCAGCGCCGCAGCGTCTTGGGGCTCAAGTCTTATCCTGACATTGCTAGCGTCCCGGAAAGAGTGGATCTGGCGGTGATTGCTACGCCTGCTGCAGGGGTGCCGCAAGTGATCCGCGAATGTATCGCTGCTGGGGTGAAAGGAGCAATTATTGTTTCTGCTGGCTTTAAAGAGATTGGTGCTGCTGGGGAGGCTTTAGAACAGCAAGTTATCGCCCAAGCGCGTCTGGGCGGAATGCGGATTATCGGCCCAAATTGCCTCGGCGTGATGAATCCTGTGCTTGGGCTCAATGCTACTTTTGCAGGTACGATCGCCCGTCCGTGTCGCCTTCATCAGTCAAAGCGGCGCCCTCTTTACTTCGATCCTAGACTGGAGTTTGGGAGAAAATGTCGGTTTTAGCGCCTTTGTGTCGATCGGCTCTATGCTCGATGTCGGTTGGGGCGATCTGATCGAGTATTTCGGGGACGATCCTCATACCCACAGTATCGTTTTGTACATGGAATCTATGGGTGATGCTCGTTCGTTCCTGTCCGCCGCCCGCCCAGTGGCGATCGACAAACCGATCATCGTTCTCAAGGTAGGACGTACCGCCGCCGCCGCCCAAGCCGCCGCTTCCCATACGGGAGCTTTGACCGGCAGCGATGACGTGCTTAACGCTGCTTTCCGCCGCTGTGGCGCGTTGCGGGTACATACGATTTCCGATTTGTTCGACATGGCAGAAATTCTGGCCAAGCAACCGCGACCGCAGGGCAACCGCCTATCGATCGTCACCAATGCAGGAGGCCCAGGGGCGATCGCCACTGATGCCTTAATTAGCGACGGCGGTGCCCTGGCAGATCTGGCACCGGAGACGGTGCAGCAGCTTGATGAGTTTTTGCCGCCTCAGTGGAGTCATCACAACCCGATCAATATTTTGGGCGATGCTAGTAGCGATCGTTACGCCAAAACTCTAGAAGTGGCCGCTCCCGATCCCAATAGTGACGGATTGCTGGTCATCCTGACGCCACAAGCGATGACAAATCCCACCCAAACCGCAGAAAAACTCAAATCTTACAGCAAACTCGGAAAGCCCTTATTAGCAAGCTGGATGGGCGGTGTGGAAGTGTCAGCGGGAACCCAAATTCTCAATCAGGCAAATATTCCGACTTTCCCCTATCCCGATACCGCCGTCAGGTTATTCAACTATATGTGGCGGTACACATACAACCTGCGCGCTATCTACGAAACGCCTTCCGCCTTCCGCCTTCTCTCTCGGCTGATTCCGATCTCTGGAGTCCAGATCGGTCGGCGGCAGCAAATATTGTGACTTCTGCACGCAAAAGCGATCGCCGTCTGTTAACAGAATACGAATCGAAGCAGTTGCTGGCAGCTTACGGGATTCCCACCATCGCCACATCGATAGCCACCAGCGATCGCGAGGCTGTAGAAATTGCCGATCGCCTCGGTTATCCAGTGGTGCTAAAACTGCATTCTGAGACGATTACTCACAAAACCGATGTGGGGGGCGTCCAACTAAATTTAGGCGATGCTAACGCTGTAATTAGTGCCTTTGAGGCGATCGCCCAGCGGGTACGGGCGATCGATCCGGCAGCGTTTCTCGGCGTAACCGTGCAGCCGATGGTGAATTTGGAAGGCTATGAACTAATTTTGGGTAGCAGTATCGACCCACAATTTGGGCCGGTGATGCTGTTTGGTTCCGGCGGACAATTAGTGGAAGTCTTTCAAGATCGATCGCTAGCACTTCCGCCTTTAAATACCACCCTAGCGCGGCGGATGATGGAGCAAACGCGCATCTATAAAGCTTTGCAAGGAGTGCGCGGTCGATCGGCAATTGACCTGGTAAAACTCGAACAGTTATTAGTTCGTTTCAGTCAACTGATTGTAGAGCAACCTCAAATTTCCGAGATTGATATTAATCCGCTGTTGGTTTCTCCTGAAGGTGCGATCGCTCTTGATGCCCGCGTTGTTCTCAAGACAACAGAAAACCCCATTTCACCCGCGATTCGCCCCTATCCTACGCAATACGTTCACAAATGGTCAACGGACGGCGATCATCCCATCACCATCCGTCCGATTCGCCCAGAAGATGAGCCGCTAATGGTGCTGTTCCACCAAGAACTTTCCGAAGAGAGCGTGTATTTGCGCTACGCTCACATGGTAAAGTTAAAGCACCGCATAGCTCACGAACGTTTGACCCGGATTTGTTTTATTGACTACGATCGCGAAATGGTGTTAGTAGCCGATCGTCAAGACCCAGAAACCTCAGAACACCGGATTTTGGGAGTAGCGCGTCTGAGCAAACTCCACGGGACAAACCAAGCCGAATTTGCCCTGATCGTTAGCGATAGCTATCAGCAGCGCGGTTTGGGAACAGAATTATTGAGGCGGCTGCTGCAAATTGGTCAGGAAGAGAAATTAGAGGCGATCGTTGGCTACATTCTCAATAGCAACTACAAGATGCAGAGCCTCTGTAAAAAACTAGGATTTGAACTCCAACCAGACCGAGGCGAAGGAATGTTGAAAGCTGTTTTTGTCTGCTAATAGCAAGTTTGGTTAAATAATATCAATTCCGGGTGCCCCGGAATGATATCAAATCACCGCTTCATCGTCCTGATAAAATTGAATCAAGCTGCCAACAAATAAGCGCGCCATTTTCAGTTTTTTGACACCGAGTCAACAGTCAACAGTCAACAGTCAACAGTCAACAGTCAACAATCACAGACGGTACAGCCGGAATCAATATAATTCTCATTCATCACAACTTTAGTCCTCACTACAAACTTTATCGGTTTGTAGTGATATCATGTCCGGTCGAGCAACCGTGATTTTTGTAGGGGCGGGTTCACCAACAATACCTGCCACCAATGGGCAATCTCAAAAACCCGCCCCGACCGGGATATTATGGTTAATCGATCGGACATGATATGAGGACTTTAGTCCTCAAACTAAGATGCTACTAAGCCGCAGCCAAATTTGCTGCTGCGAAATCCCAGTTAGCCAAATTATCCAAGAAATTAGTAATGTAGTCGGGACGGCGGTTTTGGAAATCCAAATAATAAGCGTGTTCCCACACATCCAAAGTCAGCAAAGGAGTTTGGCCGTGTGCTACCGGGGTATCAGCGTTAGCAGTTTTGGTGACTTTCAAAGTGCCGTTGTCCACAACCAGCCAAGCCCAGCCACTACCGAACTGAGTTGTCGCAGCAGTCTTGAATTCTTCTTTGAATTTGTCGAAGCTACCGAAGTCAGCGTTGATTTTGTCAGCTAAAGCTCCTGTCGGAGTGCCGCCGCCGCCCGGTTTGAGGGAATTCCAGAAAAAATTGTGGTTCCAAACTTGACCTGCATTGTTGAAAATGCCGGCTTTGGAGGGGTCTTTAGCAGATGCCTTGACAATTTCTTCAAGGGATTTGCTCGCCATTTCCGTTCCTTCAATCAGTTTGTTGAGATTGGTCACGTAAGCAGCGTGGTGCTTGTCGTGGTGGAACGAAAACGTGTTGGCCGACATATGAGCTGGTTCTAGGGCGTCAGCGGCGAAGGGTAATGGTGCAAGTTCAAATGCCATTGTGTTCAATCCTCTCTGGATTACTTTTGGTTTTTGGGTTAACTTTGCGGCTTTTGTATGATTAAAGCCGAGAGTCCCTAGCTTGAGTTTATCAAGCTCTGGTAAATAATTTTTTACAATTTTCATATTTTATAGCAGTTGCGGCATTTCAGCATTCAGACTTCTATTTTTTAGATATCAAAGCTACTTATTGCAGGCTTCAGTTAGCATAAACTATCACTAAATGTCAAGCCACCTGGGATGCAAATAAAAGTGTGTGTGAAATTGTCAACAGATCGAAATTTTATGAGACTGATAAAGAGATTAAACCTGTAAATTATCAAAGATTAACCTAAGTTCAATTAAGCTGTAAGAAAGTCAAACAAGTTGCAGGAGCTGTCAAGGGAAAAGCGTTTAAACAACTCGTCCACTAACCCCCCTCAATGGTTTAATCTGCAATTAATCGTCACCGCTCTGTAAACAGTCCAAGACTTAATCGTAATTTCCCTATATATTAGTTTGTTTTGTTTCATGGTGCTATAACTGCGAGAAATGTTCTTGTCGCTGCTACCTGCTTTGAATTTCCAGCAAGTCACCGCTGATATTTTATTTCTATTAGTTTTAGTGGAATTATTTCGGTTGCTAATTATTTACTTGCAAGAACTAAGAGTTTCGATAGGCGTAGCTGTGGAAGTTTGTATTGTATCAGTTTTGCGAGAAGTGATAGTGCGGGGAGTGCTGGAAACTCCCTGGGTTCAAATATTATCAACAGGCGCATTTTTGCTGGTTTTGGGAGTGTTGTTGGTAGTCCGAGTTTGGTTGCCGCCAACTTTCGAGGGAATTGACCCGGAACGCCGCCTTGCTAGCAGAAATAGAAAATTTTCAGAGCCTGAATCTTCTTCGGAGCCTGTGGCAGTCAATAGCAAGTTTAATTCTCACTGAGAATGGCGGCACAGCCGATTTTAGATTTTAGATTTACAACGTTTGTAGTGAGGACTAAAATCCTCTGAAAATACAGAGGATTTTAGTCCTCACTACAAATACAAGCTTCATCAGCCATGCCCAATTATTAAAATCTAAAATCTAAAATGGTATTACCCGTTAGCCTGCAATTCCCCCAAACGAGCCAACACTTCTTTAGAATGAATCGCCGGATTAATCTTCACAAAAGTTTCCCGCAAAATGCCTTCAGGGTCAATAATAAAACTGTGCCGCGCCGAGATAAAACTCATCCAAGAACCGTAAGCTTTACTCACTTTACCGTCGGTATCAGCTAACAGCGGAAATTTCAAACCTTCCGAATCGCAAAATTCCGCATGGGAATTGACATCATCAGCGCTTATACCGATAATTTGAGTATTCTTTGCCAAGTATTTCGGCAAGTCTTCCTGAAATCTCCGCGCTTCGATCGTACAACCCGATGTAAAGTCTTTCGGATAGAAATAGACTACCAGCCACTTACCGCGATAATCGGACAGGGACACTTGTCCGTCGCCACTGTTTGTCGGCAAACTAAAATCCGGTGCTGCTTGATTTATCGGAGGAAGCTTGCCACCGAGGGCCAATGCAGGTGCGGCAAAATTGAAACTTAGAACAACTAGACAAATTGCCAATAAAGTGCTAAAAAACTTGCGACGGGACATCATAAATTTAGAAGTAGAACTGTACTTAAGACAAGTTTACAGTTTTCTGATTAAATGGGTAAGGGCAATTCGCGGATTGCTTCTAAAACCCAAAGATCACTCACTCAAATAGCAATTTACCCATGAGCGCTGCACTCCCGTTAACAGGCAAAGCTATAGTAGTCCAGGTAATTAACGGTCAACCCGTTATAATCGAAGTAGACGGCACTAATGCCCCGATTACTGGGGGAAATTTTGTTGACTTAGTTGAACGCGGCATTTACGACGGGGTGATGTTTCACCGAGTTGAGCGCCAGCCAGAGCCTTTTGTGGTGCAAGGAGGCGATCCGCGCAGCAGAGATTCTACAATTCCAGCCAGTCAATTGGGAGCGGGTACTTTTATTGACCCGGATACCAATCAGGCGCGTTTTATTCCTTTGGAAATCAAGCCGCAAGGGGCCGCGCAACCTGTTTACAACCAAATTGTAACCCAGACGCCGCAGTTGCAGCATAATCGAGGGGCTGTGGCAATGGCTCGTTCTAATGCTTTGGATTCGGCTTCTTCGCAGTTTTATTTTGCTTTGGATGAGTTGCCATTTTTGGACGGTAGTTATGCTGTTTTTGGCAACGTTATTGGAGGTTTTGAAACGGTAAATGCGGTGCAGCAGGGCGATCGCATTTCGACTGCAAAAGTCGTTCAAGGAATTGTTCCCAGTCGGGTTTCTAGCATCATTACCGATGTTAATGTACTCAACGATTTAATTAATAGTACGAATTTCGTAAATCTATCTTTGCGAGCGCTCAGATTGCCAAACACCCCCAACAACTATCAAGTCACTACCCAAGACTCTCAGCAAAATCCCAGCGGTGTAGTGGGAGGTAGCGCAAACGATCGCATCCTCGGTTCAGCGACGGATGATGCAATTAATGGGAGCCAAGGCAACGATACCCTCACCGGCGAAGCAGGCGACGACTTTTTGCGAGGTGGCAAAGGTAACGACTCCATTAGTGGCGGTGTGGGCAACGATATTATCAACGGAAATCTTGGCGACGATAATCTCAATGGTGATGCTGGTAACGACTTTTTGCGAGGCGGCAGAGGAAACGATGTTTTAATCGGGGGCGATGGTAACGATATTTTACTTGGCGATATTGGCAGTGATACTCTCACCGGCGGTGGTGGTACTGATACGTTTGTTCTGGTTACGGGTGAAAATCTGGAGTTGAATGGGTCGAGCGATATAATTCTTGATTTTAGGCCGGAAGATGGCGATCGTATTGGCTTGACCAGCGGTTTATCCAACACCTCATTCACGCAATCAGGCAGCAACACACTCATTCAATTTGGAGGAGGTACTTTGGCTGTAGTTCAAAATGCCACCCCCGCAGCAGTTCAAAATGCTGCTTTTACAATTAACTTTTCTACTGCTGTCGTTGCCGATAACTTGCCTTCCAGAGACGCCGCCTTGAGTATTGGCTAACTCTAACAAGACTGAGGCAATAATTATAGGTGTAGGGTGCTCTTCGGTACACATTACCTGATTATCAATTGGCAATTGCCAATTGATAATTACCAAATTCAACTAACACCATAGCTTTGTAATTTGAGAAACTGCCTCTTGATAAGAATCCATTCTCCCCTGCTGCTTAAAAAGCTCGGCCGCCTTCTGGAAATCCTCAAATGCTCCCTGAACCTCTCTCAGTTTATATCTAGTTACTCCTCGGTTGAAGTAAGCTTTAGCAAAATCGTTATCAAGGCGAATTGCTGACTCAAAATCAGCTAGCGCTGCTAGGGAATTCTCCATTTGCAGGCGGATAGCACCTCGGTTAAAATAAGATTGAGCTACATTAGGGTTGAGCAGGAGTGCCGAGTTGTAATCGGCGATCGCCGCAGTATAATCTTTTAAACGAGTCAGCATAAACCCCCGATTGCTGTAATACTTGGCTCGGTAAGGATTGAGTTCGATGGCTGTAGTTAAATCTTCGATCGCCGATTGCTTGTAGCCTAATTTGTAGCGTGCCACACCGCGATCGTTGTAAGCTGACGCGAATTGTGGATTAATGTTAATTGTAGCAGTAAAATTTTTAATAGCGCCGTGCAAGTCTTGTTGTTCGAGATTTTTTAAACCCTGAGTGTAAAACTTTTTGGTACTAACTTTTAAATTTGCCTCTTGTCGGGATTCAGCTTGCTCCCCCGAAAATACGCCGGCAATATTAGTGAATCCCAAAGATTCGATCGAATTGAAAATAGTTGTGACAACTAATTGGCTTGGGAGAAGGGGGATAGTAGGCATGGGAGGAGTGGTGTTCAACTGTATGCTCTTATTTTCCTCCATACTTCAGCTACTAACAGTGATATCCGTAGTCTCAGGAACGTGATAAGTTTGATGCGATTAGGTGATGCTGGGGCTTGAGTTGTGTGATGAAAGTTGGGCTTAGTTAGTGATGCCGATCGCAATTGTGCAAAAATGCGTCTACAACCCTTTAAATATAAGCTTTTCAGGCTATCTGGGCGGTTTCTTTCTTCCCATATTGACGGGATTGTTTGCAGGTAGGCCCCTGGGGGATCGATCGCAACTGTCGGCAGCAAGTATTACTTTGTAGCGATATTGCACAGCCAAATCCCGATCAAATTTGCGGTTATCTTATACGAGGTTTTTAGGGAAAATATTAGTTTGGCAGCGAGGCATCTGTGAATCAACCGGGTTTCTAGCTCAAAGTGCGTCTAAGACTGGCTGAGTTAAGTTTGTGCCTGCGTCAACCCTGATTAACCTTTCACTACACTAATATTTTTGAGTAATCTTGCTGAGGAAAGTTGCCGATTATTTGCTATGCTTTGATTAGACATCAATAATTTATGGCGCAAATAAGTGTCAATGAAAAGAGTTATGAGGTTGAAAACTTTCTTCGCTGCTGTGTTGGCGATCGTCCTGTTCACTCTCTACTTAACTCCTCCTGTTATGGCCGCGAATGGGGAGGATGTGAGTCACCTATTAAAAGATAATTGGTGCGTCAGCTTTCTGTGGAAGCAATGCGATTTGAGCACTGTCGATTTGCGGGGAGCTAATCTCCAAGAAGCCAATTTGTCCGGCGCTAATTTGTCCGGTGCTAATTTGTCCGGTGCTAACTTAAAAAATGCGGATCTTTCTGACGCAGATCTCAGTGGCGCTAATTTAGCAAATGCTGATATTTTAGGTACGGATCTCAGTCGAGCGAATTTGACAGAAGCTAATTTCAACGGTACGAAGTTGTGGGATGCTAATCTGACTTTGGCAAATCTGAGCCACGCCAATTTACAAGATGCTAATGTCTTAGATTCTCGACTTTGGGGAAGCAATCTCACCGAAGCTAATTTAACGGATGCGACGCTGCACGGTGCTGACTTGCAATATGCTAATTTGGCCGACACTAATTTAACAGGTGCTGACTTGCACAGCTTCTTTTTCCGAGGTTCCAAACAAGTCACAAATTTGAGCAATGCTAATTTAGAAGGCGCTATTTTAACTGGCGCAAATCTCAGAGGTGCGGTACTGGCAGGGGCAATAATGCCGGACGGGTCTATTAATGAAGAAAGTGGCTTTAATTTACAGTAGAGTAAAATTAAAGTGTGCTTGAATAATTTCAACAACAGGCTTTAGGGCCGATTTCGCAGTCAATGAATTATCTGGTGCAATAGGCTGCGCCCTTTGCCAACAGCTTGTTGAGGATGCTGTCAAGATGTCAATTTAAACCAGGGTGCGATCGACCTTTTAACTCCCAAGCTGCGCCCGTTGCCAACAGCCTGTTGAGGATGCTGTCAAGATATCAATTTAAACCAGGGTGCGATCGACCTTTTAACTCCCAACCAGTAAATATCGCTAAAATCTTAAATCTCAAACCGAACCTGCGCGCATCTGTTACAATTTTCAACAAAGCCAGAATAGCCCCGAACCTGAAGTCACGTGCCTAGAGATACAAGCCCCCGCCAAGAGTCGTCAAGAGCAAAAATATTAGATATTTAGTTTAAGCTCCCAGATTCATCTGTAGAGCCTCTCTAAAATCTAAAATCGATGGGCTGTGAGTCAATCTAAAATCTAAAATCGATGGGCTGTGAGTCAATCTAAAATCTAAAAAAAATCTAAAATCGATGAGCTGTGAGTCAATCTAAAATCTAAAAAAAATCTAAAATCGACTGATGGAAACCCTGCAAACTCAACTTTACGAACTCGCACAATTTGCTAATAATTTAGTAAATACTCAACTGACAAACCTCAGTTTAGTCAGCGTCGGAGTCATCTTTCTGGCAGGGTTGCTAACGAGCTTAACGCCCTGTATGCTTTCAATGTTGCCGATCACGATCGGCTACATCGGTGGATACGAAGCAAAAAGTCGCCTGCAAGCCGCAGCCCAGTCTGCGTGGTTTTCCCTGGGATTAGCCACCACCCTTGCGGGTTTGGGTATTGTAGCATCATTTGCCGGACAAGTTTACGGCAAAATTGGTCTGGGTTTGCCGATTCTTGTCAGCATTATTGCTATTCTAATGGGGCTGAATTTACTCGAAGCTTTACCCTTACAAATGCCGTCTTTCGACGCTGTGGGGTGGGTGCCGAAAGATTTGCCGGCGGGCGTGCGATCGTACTTATTGGGCTTAACTTTTGGTTTAGTAGCGTCTCCCTGTAGCACTCCGGTTTTAGCTACACTCTTAGCTTGGGTTTCCAAAACGGGAGATACAGTTTTAGGTGGTGTGTTGCTGCTGTTTTACGCTGCTGGCTACGTCGCTCCGCTGATTATAGCAGGTACTTTCACTGCTAGCATTAAAAAGTTGTTAGAATTACGTCGGTGGTCGAGTTGGATTACGCCTGTTAGCGGCGTTTTGCTAGTAGGATTTGGCGTTTTCTCTCTGCTTTCCCGCATCCTTCCCGCTTAAGTTTAGTAGTAAGGACTTCAGTCTTTATTTAAAGATATAGTAATCTCTACTGAATGCGTGAATTAAGTTTTTTTAACGAACCGCGAAGACGCGAAGAACACGAAGGAAGGAAGAAAGAAAAGAGAAAGACTTCAAAATTGATTGAGACTTTTTCAATAAAAATAATAATATTTTGTTCATCTTTTTTTTCCCTCGTTTCTCTTCCTTCTCCCTTCTTCCATCCGTTACATCCGTTACAAAATCCGTTGCAGAACTTCCTTCCATCCGTTACAAAATCCATTGCCGAACTTCCTTCATAATTACCAATGACATCAAAAGAAGTATTTCTATCAAAACTCTCAAACTGGGCGACGGCCCCTCAAAAGTTTTTCAAGCGAGAAATCTTGCCGGTGCTAGCAGATTTGCGGCTGGCAATTATCTTGCTACTGGCGATCGCATTTTTCAGCATTTCCGGCACCGTCATCGAACAAGGTCAATCAGTACCCTTTTACCAATCTAACTATCCAGAACACCCCGCTTTGTTCGGCTTCTTAACTTGGAAAGTTGTGCTAATTGCAGGACTAGACCACGTATACCGCACTTGGTGGTTTTTGTCAATTCTAATTTTGTTCGGCAGCAGCTTAACAGCTTGTACATTTACCCGACAATTTCCCGCATTAAAAGCCGCCCGCCGCTGGAAATTTTATGAGGAACCAAAGCAGTTTGAAAAATTAGCTCTCAGTGCTGAATTAGAAACAGTTGCTTTAACTTCATTAGAACCACTTTTGCAGCAAAAAAACTACCGCATATTTCGAGAAGGCGAAAAAGTTTATGCCCGCAAGGGAATAATTGGCAAAATCGGCCCGATTATTGTTCACGCCAGTATGCTAATTATTTTAGCTGGGTCGATGTGGGGCGCGATGACGGGATTTCTAGGTCAAGAAATGGTTCCCAGCGGCGAAACATTTCAGGTGCAGAATATCCTGGATGCAGGGCCTTGGGCGAGGCCGCAAATACCGAAGGATTGGTCGATGCGAGTTAATCGGTTCTGGATCGATTACAGTCCGAGCGGTGCGATCGACCAATTTTACTCTGATCTGTCAGTTTTGGACAAAACAGGCCAAGAGGTCGATCGCAAAACCATTCACGTTAACGAGCCCCTCAGATACCGGGGAGTCACTTTTTATCAAGCAGATTGGGCAATAGCCGCCGTGCGAGTTCGCCTCAACAAAAGCCCGGTTTTACAATTGCCAATGGCTCAGCTAGACACCCAAGGTAAAGGCAGAATTTGGGGTGCTTGGATTCCGACAAAACCAGATTTGAGTGCGGGAGTTTCTCTGCTAGCAAAAGATTTGCAAGGAACGATGTTAGTGTACGGTACGGATGGCAAATTGTTAACTACAGTTCGCGCCGGCACAGCGGTAGAAGTTAACGGAGTCATGCTGACAATTGACGAAGTTGTAGGAAGTACGGGATTGCAAATTAAAGCTGATCCGGGCATTCCGATCGTTTATACGGGCTTCGGGTTGCTGATGCTCAGCGTGCTGATGAGCTATCTGTCTCACTCGCAGATTTGGGCTTTGGAAACCAACGGCAAACTATACGTCGGCGGGCGCACTAATCGCGCTCAGGTGACTTTTGAGAGAGAAGTTGTGGAGATTTTGGACAAGTTGGCAGAATCGAAAAAAGAGGAAGAAAAGAGCGAAATAGCGCCGACTTCTCTAGCGAATCAAAATTAATTTTATGGTGGGCATTGCCCACCATTGATGTCAACAACCAGGTAAAAGGTAGTATCAGTCTTCTGTCTGAGTCACAAGCCCCTCGATCTCTCCTAGCCCCCCTTAAAAAGGGGGAAGAGCATTCAAAGTCACGCTCTACTCCCTTTTTAAGGGGATTTAGGGAGATAGAGACTCGACTACAAGCGACCTTCATTATGGGTTTGAGCCTGGTTGGTGACACGAATGCAATAGATTTTATATCGGAAAATAAGTGAATTTACGTAAATTATGGTACTGCTAATCAGGTAATTTTTAATAAAAGTCAGTGACTATACAATTGTAAATCTTCACAACAAGAGATATCATCTACCAATAGTTATTTAAATTTAAAAAAACTCAATAACTATGGATCAACTTATCCTGGTATTTTTTTATGCCAATTATCGTTCCTTTTGTCATTCAAACAGTTTTACCTGTACTCAGTGCGCTTTTCGCTCTTTTGATTCCTGTACTGGCTCCTGTTATCAACTTCGCTCTGACTCGCATTGCCAAAATTCCCTCATATATTCGCCTCCTCAAAATTTTGTATTCAGATATTGACTCATCTGCCAAAGAGCGAAAAATTATTACTGTTGGACTACTGGTAATTAGTAGCATTGTGACTTTCATGGCTTATTCCGTTATACCTTGGACGGGTGTACCCCTGATCGGTGCTATTACCAGTCCCATTGCTGGCGCTATTGCTCTTGTGGTGGCACTGGCACTTTTAGATATGATTTTTGCCATGAATAAAGGCTATTACTTAGAGCGACTAAGAGGAAAAGGTTTTGCTGGATTAAATGACATAGAAACCGATATTAAAGATTTAAAAGATATTTTTGGGCAATCCTGGAAGAAAGTTAAATCTACTATTAACGAGGCCAGCCAGAAAATTTATGAAGAGCGCTGTAAGCGTGGCATCAACTTTAGTGATAAATCTTATCAAAGCTATATCGATCGTGAATTAGAAGGATTTAATTTATATGTTGGTAAAAATTCAGTGGCAGAGTATGAAGGTATAAGTGCCGACTTATTAAAGCAAAATAAGGGGCAAGATTGGACAAAAGGTGCTTTTGCAGTAGGGACGGGTGCAACTGTAGGGGCTTTGGCTGGTGTTGGCGCTTCAGCAGTTGCGACCTCAGTATTTGCGCCGGCTAGTATTTGGACAACTATCCACAGCATTCCTTTGATTGGAGGCTTGGTAGGGAGTTCAACGGGTATTGTTGTCAGTGCAGGGTACTACTCATTACTAACGTTTGCTGCTCCTGTTGGACTGGGAGTATTAGCAACTGTCGGGATTTACAGCGGTCTGACGGGCTGGAAAAATCAAGAAGAAGCTGCCAAGATGAGCAAGTTTTTATCGGGTGCATCTCAGTTTGGCAAATACATCAAATTGAAAGTTGACCGTTGAGATAAGCACAGCGAAGAGCAAGGAT
>NZ_JAUBVE010000110.1:0-15795 GCF_036705715.1 Microcoleus sp. AT3-D2
TCATTAGTCATTAGTCATTAGTCATTAGTCATTAGTCATTAGTCATTAGTCATTAGTCATTAGTCATTAGTCATTAGCAATGGCTAATTGGTAATGGCTAATTGGGAATTGGTGCGCCCTTACGCACTCTACAACTAAAAGTTCTGCGTCCTGGACTGGTTTTGCTACTGTCTAGTAACAATACTTCGGACAGTTTTTAATTGCTAAGAGTAGAATGACTATTCTCGGTCGATCGACCAACGAGGACAATGAAACTGTCCGAAGTATTGTAGTAAATCTAAAATCTAAAATCTAAAATCGAGTGACTCGAACTTACAAAGCAACTGGAATCAATCTCAAGAGTGCGCCCATCGGCGAATCCGATCGAGTGCTGACAATTTTGACGCGAGAATTCGGCTTAATTCGAGCCGTAGCACCCGGTGTTCGCAAACAACGATCGACCATTGGCGGTAGAAGCGAATTATTTGTTGTCAACGAATTGCTAATTGCCAAAGGCCGATCGCTCGACAAAATTACCCAAGCCGACACGGTACAATCTCATCCGGGTTTGAGCCGCAACCTCGGAAAACTCTCCGCCGCGCAATATCTGGCCGAATTGGCGATCGCCAGTGCCCTTTCCGATGAGCCCCAAGAAGAACTATTTTGGTTGCTGGGCGAACACTTGAGCCGTTTGGAGCGTTTGTCCGATCGCACAGAAATCCAATCCGCCGCCGTACTTGTCGCCCACCTCACCCACGGCATTTTTCACCTGCTAGCCTTAGCTGGCCTCGCGCCCCAAGTCCAAGTCTGCTGCGCCACCAGACACCCGCTCATCCCAAATTTCACCGATCCGAACTGGCAAACCGGGTTTAGTATACCCTCTGGGGGAACCTTCAGCTTGTCGGAGCTAGCTAACCTAGAGGCAGAACTCTCTTCAGAAATCGGTAGCTTGTCCAGATCCGCCTCCCGTTCCCGGCAAATGAATAGCAGCAAACACTTGACAAATTTCGAGATTAATGCTAAAGAATTAGCAGCGCTGCAACAGTTGGCTAGTCCAGAACTAGGAGAGGGGATTACCGATCGAACAGCTTGGGTATCAGTAGAAAATATTTTGCGGCAATATGCCCAGTATCATTTAGGTTGCACGATTCGTTCGGGAAGCTCGATCGACACCTACTTAGAGAGTTTTGAGTTTTAAATTGTGAGTGTTGACTTAAAGAGGTGAACGAACATCGTACATCGCACCCCCAGCCTGCCGGATACCCGAACCTGCCGGCCTTTTCAGGTAAATTTTCAAGGTTGTTGCAACATCAGATAATAGATAGAGATAAAGTTACGAGATTATTAATTAACTTAAGGGTTAACCCCTCAATTTCAAATTCCCATCCCCCCAACCTCCACCATCCCAGGCCATCCACCCCAAATCCTATGATGCGACTGTCTGATTCTGATTTGAGAATATCTGTGTTAGCTGTGACCCACCACAAGATGGAAGAACGAGAAAATGTTCCAGAGTTTGACTCTTATCCCGTCTCCGCCGATCGACAATGGAGCAACGTCCAACACTCAGAAATGGATAAATATCCCACAACTCCCGAAACAGAGTCAAGCAACGGCAAAAGCCAACAAACCGAAGCAATCCCCCCGGTTCCCACACCAGAGCCAGCAGCAGAACTATCCGAAGCAGTAGCCGAAATTCCCGAAAAAGCAACGGGATTCCTGCCGGTGCTCAAAAACCCAAATTTTCTAGCATTGTGGAGTGGGCAAGTTTTTTCCCAACTAGCAGATAAAGTTTATCTCGTACTGACGATCGCCCTGGTAGCCAGCCGCTTTCAAGCGCCAGATCAAACCATCAGCAGATGGGTATCGGCAATCATGATCGCCTTTACCATTCCCGCAGTGCTGTTTGGGGCCGCCGCAGGTGTGTATGTCGATCGGTGGTCGAAAAAAGCAGTGCTGGTAGCCACAAACCTCCTGCGGGGAGGCTTTGTTTTAACATTGCCCGTGCTGCTGTGGCTCTCGGACGGGTGGGAACTCGGTCAACTGCCGCTCGGATTCTGCTTACTGCTGCTAGTAACATTCCTAGTCTCGACCCTAACTCAATTTTTTGCCCCAGCAGAACAGTCAGTGATTCCCCTAATTGTGGAACGCCGCCATCTGCTATCGGCAAACTCCCTCTACACCACAACCATGATGGGGTCGGTGATTATTGGCTTCGCAGTCGGAGAACCCTTACTAGCTTTAGCTGACACCCTATTTTCCAACCTCGGCGGCGGACTCGGCATCGGCAAAGAATTAGTAGTAGGCGGAAGTTACGCCTTCGCCGGAGTGCTGTTGCTGGCGATGAAAACAGGCGAAAAAAACGATGCCGAACACGAACCGCCCCACCCCTTAGCAGATTTGCGAGATGGCCTGCGTTACATCAACGATCAGCCGAAAGTCCGCAATGCTTTAATTCAACTAATTATTCTATTTTCCATTTTTGCAGCCTTGGCAGTTCTAGCAGTTCGGCTGGCAGAAATCCTCCCCGGTATGAAAGCATCGCAATTCGGTTTTTTGCTGGCTGCAGTGGGCGTGGGTATGGCTGCTGGGGCGACGACAGTCGGCTATCTCGGCCATAAATTTTCTCACTCCCAACTGAGTTTAATCGGATCTGTTGGCATGGCACTTGCTCTGATGGGCCTTTCTGCGTTTACCCACCATTTGTGGCTGTCGGTGCTGTTCATTACCCTGTTGGGTTTATTTGCCTCATTGGTGGGAGTGCCGATGCAGACTACAATTCAAGCAGAAACTCCAGAAGAAATGCGGGGAAAAGTCTTCGGACTGCAAAACAATGCCACTAATATTGCTTTGAGTTTACCGTTGGCTTTGGCTGGGGTAGCCGAAACATTTCTGGGCTTGCCGACAGTATTTTTGGCTTTAGCAGGATTAGCGATGGCTGGGGGTGTCTTAACCTGGTATATTTTCCGTAGCACAAATAGCAAAGTCGATCGAACCTAAAAAATAACAAACTCTGATTTACTGGAATGCACATCGCTTGGCTAGGAAAAAAATCACCTTTTTGCGGTAACGTCACTTACTCCAGGGAAGTCACCAACGCACTATTAGACCGGGGATACCAGGTTAGTTTCCTGCATTTTGCCCAAGAAGCGGGCCCACTGGACAGGAACAATACGGGGTGGAGCATGGCAAATGGTTCATGGGGCAAGGGAATTGCTCAAACCTCATATACCAATTCGCTTTCGTCCGCGAGTTGCAACGAAGTCTCTTTACCCTGTCACTACAAATCGCAAATTTATACGATTCCCACTCTCAAGTCCCGCACAGTGCTGATGAAATCTCTGCGGCGGCTCAAACCCGATGTTGTTCACGCTTCCCTGACGCTTTCACCTCTAGACTTTTTGCTGCCGGAAATTTGTCAAGAATTGAATTTGCCTCTGGTGGCGACTTTTCACCCGCCGTTCGATCGCAAATTACGCAATTTGACATCGGGAACCCAACACCTGATGTATCAACTTTACGCTCCGTTTTTAGCGAACTACGACTCGACGATCGTTTTTTCTCAGATTCAGCGGGATATATTGGTGAAGTTGGGAGTTCCACAGGAACGGGTGGCTGTGATTCCCAACGGCGTGGATGCTGTTAAATATTCTCCAGGGCCTTCGGGGTTGAAGTCGGAATTAAAGGCCGATCAAATTTTTGTTTAC
Organism: Microcoleus sp. AT3-D2; assembly: GCF_036705715.1. Classification (NCBI taxonomy): domain Bacteria; kingdom Bacillati; phylum Cyanobacteriota; class Cyanophyceae; order Oscillatoriales; family Microcoleaceae; genus Microcoleus; species Microcoleus sp. AT3-D2. The sequence continues at coordinate 3,687 of NZ_JAUBVE010000110.1, forward strand.
CAAGGCCGCATTGCCCAGGAGAAAAATGTCGAGTCGATGCTCAAGGCCTGGAAACACTGTAATTTTGGCCCTGGGAACGTATTGGCGATCGTAGGCGACGGGCCCCTAGCCGCCTCGCTGCAACTGTTTTACGGCGAAGATGATGGCATTGTGTGGCTCGGATTTGTCGCCGAGGAGGAACGCCGGATCGAAATTCTGCGGGGTGCAGACGTATTTATTTTGCCTTCTTTGGTGGAGGGACTGTCGCTGTCGTTGCTGGAGGCGATGGCCTGCGGTTTAGCTTGTTTGGCAACCGATGCCGGTGCTGACGGCGAGGCATTGGAGGAAGGCGCGGGGATAGTTTTGAACACTCAGCGGGTACGAAGTCAATTGCAAACCTTGCTGCCGCTGTTTTGCGATCATCCTGAGTTGGGAATGCTGCTTGGTCAAAAAGCACGCAAACGGGCGATCGAGCGATACACTCTCAGTCAGAATATTACTGAGTTGGAAAAGCTGTATGCAGAGGTTTTGCAAAAGCAGCGCGTACTAATTCGCGGTTTAGCATAATTCAGCAGGAAGAAGGAACTCCGAACCCGTTGAAATTAATCCGTGTATTCGTGTCTAAATCCGTGTCGTGCCTTCCTTCTTCCTTCGCAAATGACTTATAGAAATCCCGCTCCTACAGTTGATATTATCATCGAATTAGCCGATCGCCCGCATCGACCGATCGTACTCATAGAACGCCGCCATATTCCCTACGGCTGGGCAATTCCCGGCGGCTTTCTCGATTACGGGGAATCGGTAGAAACGGCGGCAAAACGCGAAGCTTTAGAAGAAACGAGCTTGAATGTAGAATTAATTGAGCAATTTTACGTTTATTCTGACCCAAATCGCGACGCGCGCCAACACACGATCAGTATTGTATTCTTGGCTTCTGCAACGGGCGAACCTCAAGCCGCGGACGATGCTAAAAATTTACAAATTTTTGAATCTTGGCAGATTCCCGATCAATTGTGTTTCGATCACGATCGCATTTTACGAGATTATTGGCGTTACCGTCATTATGGATTGCGGCCGCATTTGTAGGGTGAGGATTTTTTAACCGCAGATGCACGCGGATTAACGCAAATTGATTGCTATGATTTATCGGTGATTTATCTGTGTTAATCTGCGGTTAAATTCATTAAACTAAATTCTATGGCAATCTTGACAATATTAGGCGGAGGTGCTTGGGGTTCGGCACTGGCAAATCTGGGAGGAAAAAAAGGATCTCGAGTTAATTTGTGGTCGCGCAGCAGTTCTGTTAATCTAGAGTCTATTATAACGGGTACGGATGTTGTTGTTTCGGCAGTTTCTATGAAAGGAGTTGGAGCAACGGTCGATCGACTTTTGGCTTTACAGTTAAGTCCCAGTACAATTATAGTTACTGTCACCAAAGGTTTAGACCCCGCCACTACGCGCACTCCGTCTCAAATTTGGCAAAATGCGTTTCCTAATAATTCAATTGTGGTACTTTCGGGTCCGAATCTTTCAGAGGAAATTCAGCAGGGATTGCCGGCGGCAACAGTAGCGGCGAGTTTGGATTTAGCGGCGGCAAAGCAAGTGCAAAATATTTACAGTTCCGATATTTTTCGGGTTTATGTGAATGAAGACCCGCTGGGGACTGAGTTAGGTGGAACTTTGAAAAATGTATTTGCGATCGCCGCTGGAGTTTGCGACGGTTTACAATTAGGAACTAATGCTAAATCTGCTTTGCTGACTCGCGCTTTGCCGGAAATGATTCGGGTGGGAGTTCGTTTGGGAGCTCGTGCAGAAACTTTTTATGGTTTGTCTGGTTTGGGAGATTTACTCGCTACTTGCAACAGTCCTTTATCGCGCAATTATCGGGTTGGTTTCGGATTAGCTGAAGGCAAATCTTTAGAGCAAATTTTGCACGAATTGCAGAGCACGGCTGAGGGAGTCAATACTACTAATGTGTTGATTGATTTAGCTAATCAACGTGGCATTGAAGTGCCTGTTTCTCGTCAAGTTTATCGCTTATTAAATGGTGAAATTACTGCCGAGCAAGCTGTTTTATCGCTGATGGAACGAGCTTTAAAACCTGAGATTTTATAACCTGTACCACTAGATAGGTAAGGACTTAAGCAAAGCCTAAGTCCCTACCCGTAGCTGAAGTTTCAAGGATTTGCCTCACCAGTTGCTAGTTATGAATTAAGAGTTGTAAGCGACATTGGTTGAGCGGTCAGATTGATGTTTCCATCGCTCGGTAGAGAAAGAGTTTAAGGAATTGAAGATGAGTTGTGAATCCAAAACTCTTTACCTCATAGCTGCTACTTAACTCATAATTCATGACTTGCACAGCGAGTTGCACCAGCTTTACATCTTGCCTTTCTGCATTACCTGTTGAAGGTGCTGCCGAATTTCCTGCGCGTGCTCCATGTCAGCTTGCTGCAATTTTTGAAACAGCTCAGCACAAGGCTGAGAACCTGTTTCCTGAGCATCTTTCATGTAAGTATCGTAGGCTTTCAAAGCTTCAGACTTGTTTTGCAGAACTGTTAACAAATCATACTCGAGGTTGCTGATGACGGTATTTCCGTTAGTGTTCATAAACTGACCCTCTGCTAGGATTTGTCCCAAGTTTCACCGATCCGGGGATGACTATTCATCTATCTAGAAGGGTAGAAATTTTTACTTTCCGCCGTAATAAAACGCAACTTCTTTATCTTTCAGCGGGGCGAAGTCAGCAGCAACGAGCATTTTATCGAGCTCGTTTTGAGGCAAATGTTTGACACCGATTCGGACAATGCGCGATCGCATGGTATTTGACACGCCACTGCGCTGTCTGCCGGCTTCTAATCCCATCACTTGCTTGTAGAGGTCTAATTTTGCTTGCGGAATCGGAGTACCGTCAAAGTCGATTCCAGAGGCGATCGCAACATCGATCGCATCTGCACCAGTTGTAGATTGAGCCGCTGAGTTTGTTTCTGAAGACATTGTGCTATTAAATCGAAGTTTGTTGTGGAAGCATTTTATCAGATTACTCTTTAATTTGGTTAAATTTGTCAATATTAATATTTTGCGTTTGCATGAATATTTGACGTTTGCATAAATATTTGGCGTTTGCCCGAAAGTCCGCCGGGGGGTTTAAAGCCCCGTCTCACAGAGCAAGTCCACTTCAGTGGACTAAATATAAACATAAAAAATGCTTTCCAGTCGTTTTTAGAGGACTTTTGCTATTAGACAGGGGTTAAAACCCCGGGCGGACTGTCGGACTGACGAACTAACAAAGTGCCAGACTTAATTACACTGAAAAAAACAGCTTGACTTCGCTCAAATCCACATTTCCGCCGCTAACAATCACGCCAATCCTCGCCTTTTTAGCCTGAACCACACCGGACAACAAAGCCGCCGCTGCTAACACTCCCGTGGGTTCCACAACTATCTTCATGCGTTCCCAAATAAAAAACATTGTCTGGCGAATTGCGTCTTCGGAAACTGTTGCCATATCATCAACATAATGCAGAACCAAAGGAAAGGTTAATTTCCCCAAAGATGGCGTGCGCGCGCCGTCAGCAATCGTATCCGGGTTAGTAACAGTTTGTAGCGTTTTCGTGCGGAACGATCGCGCCGCATCGTCTGCTTGCTCCGGTTCCACTCCTATTACTTTACACTGCGGAGACAAAGTTTTTGCCGCGATCGCACATCCCGACAGCAAACCCCCGCCGCCACAGCAAACCAGCAGCAAATCCAACTCGCCAACTTCTGCGATTAATTCCAGCGCCGCCGTACCTTGTCCCGCAATCACCCACGGATGATCGTAAGGAGGAATAATTGTCAAGTGCCGTTCGGCGCCAATTTTAGTCGCTAATTCTTCGCGGGAAACTTGAGTGCGATCGTACAAAATAATCTCTGCGCCGTAGCCGCGAGTCGCCTCTTGCTTGACTTTTGGCGCATCTGCCGGCATGACAACAGTAGCAGGAATTCCCAACAACTTTGCCGCCAGGGCGATCGCCTGCGCGTGATTTCCCGAAGAAAAAGTCAGCACTCCCCGCTGTTTTTCGGCTTCAGATAGCTGCATCAAAGCATTGCAAGCACCCCGAAATTTAAACGAACCCGTGCGCTGAAAGTTCTCGCACTTGAAAAATACCTGAGAATTTGTGCGTTTGTTGAAAGTTTCCGAAGTCAGAACCGGCGTCTTGAAAGCTATGCCCTGCAAGCGATTTGCCGCCGCTTCCACATCCGCGAAACTGACTGACAAGGGATTTTGGGCACAGAATTGGGCACTCATAGATTTTAGATTTGGGCGATCGAGGACTCTATTTGTAGGGTGAGCATTGCCCGCTTCACTCTTACCATTAAATTATAAATTTTTATCATAAGCTTATTAATAATTATCATTAGCGGTTGCGCTTAATGGTTAAAAAAGCTGTTGACTAAAATCAAAGTTATGACAATTTACTATCAAAAAGTAAAGGGGCGTTTGTACTTGCACAGGAGAAGGATTAATGAATAGAAATTTAACCACCGCCCGATTAATTGTGGGGAAACGGCCAGACGCCGTGTCCTGATTTTGGGTAATATCAAATCCGTTGGCATCGGAATTATTCATCTCTCTCTTCCCTTTCTCTGTATCCTCTGCCGTTTAATCATTACGATACAACCGGAATGGATATAATATCATGTCCGATCGATTGACCATAATATCCCGACCGGGCGGGTTTTTGAGATTGTCAATTATTGGCAGATATTGGCAGATTTACCCGCCCCTTGCAAGCTCCAAGTAACGCCTGAGCAGTCCCTCAAAATTGATGCAACCCTTCAGGCGTTTGCGAATGCTTGTGAGTATGTGAATCAAACTGTGCCACCAACTCTGACAAATGAATTGGCGATGCAATCTGCAGGTATATCACAATGTCAGAGATATGTTTGGACTTTCGGCACAGCTAGCAATCCATGCTATTAGACGGGTTTCTGGCAATAGAAAAACAACTAAAAAAGATGGGAAGCCAGTCAATAGCTTTGCTCCTACTAGCGTCAGAAATTCCCCATTGTCCTAATTGTGGCTCAGAAGCAGTCAGTCGTAACGGTCAAACTCGGCATCAAAAACTTTCATTACAAATGTCGAGAATGTGACCGTCAATTTGTTCTAAATCCCGCGTGGAAAGCTATTACTAAAGAACAAGAAGAGTTAATGTCACGGATGCTACTTGAACGTATTTCCCAGGCCGGGATTGCCCGGGTATTACAAGTGTCATAAGATACAGTACAGTGCTACGTAAATGCCGCTTCTATTGCTGTTAAGAAGCAAGTGGAGGTGAGTGCCAAGCCAAAAAAGCGCTTGAGTGTTCAGATGGATGAGCTATGGTCGGAGAGTCGATAATAAAGGAAATCAGCAGTGGGTATGGCTGGCATTGGATGCCCAGACTAGAGAAATTGTTGGTGTACACATTGGAGATCGTAGCGCAGTATCAGCTCTTGCTTTATGGAATTCAATGCCACCAGTTTACCGTCAATCGGCAGTAATTTATACCGACCATTGGAGTGCTTATGATTTTGTATTGCCCAGCAAACGTCATCGCAGTGTAGACAAAGATAGTGATTATACTAGCTATATCGAACGCTTCAACTGTACTATTCGACAACGAGTATCTCGGTTGGTAAGAAAGAGCTTAGCCTTCTCTAAAAAATTAGAAAATCATATTGCTGCAATTTGGCGTTTTGTACATCATTATAATGAGAATTTACAACTCCAGATGCCTACTTCTATTTGAATTCGGTTGATTTTTTGATCCTTTCCTTCAGGGCACTACCCTGAACGATATTGAACACGATTTTAGTGCCTTAAAGCGAGCCAGAATGTATGCTCCTCCTGGGACATCTTTAGATGAACTCATCTGTGACTACTGCGCTCAATAGTGTCTCTTTTTTATTTGAAATGACTATATGACCCCTACGAAGGTATTTTAGAAGTCCGCTATTTGCAAGATGGGCGGTATGTTTTACATTCTGCCAATGAGCAGGGGCGGGTGTGGATTCCACAACTGGAACTACAGCACTTCCGGATGTTATGAGGTACAGTAGCAGCAATTAGTAAACCAGCTTTTGAGATGTTTCGGATTAATTAAGTCAAGAGCCACAGCAATTATCGTATCAACCATTTTAGTGGTCGTTGGCGAAAACTGGATCAATAAAGATTTAAGTTGCGACCAGCATAATTCAATCGGATTAAAATCAGGAGAGTATGGGGACAAACATAAAATAGAAGCACCCATAGATTCAATCATCGATGTAATTGAATCTACTTTATGCGCGGCTAAATTATCCATCACTACTACTGCTCCCGACCACAATTGTGGCACTAAACATTTCTCGATAAATACCTCAAATGCTTGGCTATTTATCGAGTTGTCCATGGTCATTAATGACACTACTTGCGTGAGACTAATTGCACCAATTACTGTGACTTTCTTGCCTCGATAAAAAGGTTTGATCGCATAGGCTAGGAGTGCCTCGTTGGAAGCATGAGTTCTGGTTAAACCTAGCAATGCTCGAGTCTCATCTAAAAAGACTAGATTTTTTGGCTCGATATGCTTGACTTTTTCCCAATACTCTAATCTTAATTTCATGACTCTTTCAGTGCCTGCTTGGCTACTTTTCACTGTTTTTTTTTACGATTTAATCCCAACTTCTGTAAGGCGTTACACATGGCTGTTCTACCCACCCAATTTCCGGTCTTCTGGGCAAATAAATCACACAATTCTAGTAAAGTTGCATCCGGATGTGCTGCCACTATTTCTCTCAACTCTGCTGTGGAATTATTCAAATGACTGTATCTCGGTTTCCCCCTGGGTTTCGGCTGTAAATTCCCTTCTATTTTTTGTTGCTTGACCAGTTTTTGAACTAAGCTTTTACTGACGGAAAATTTTGCTGCTGTTTTTCTGATCGACAAATTCTGATCGAGATGGGCTGCTACTATTTTTGTTCGTAAATCTACTGAATATGCTTTCATTGGTGTATTTTTTAATCTATTCTTATTGTACCTCATAACACCCGGAAGTGCTGTATATCTGGGGATTTGGTCGGGGGAAAGGTTGGGACAAACCATGAACTGGCTGCGCGGGTGGGATAATTTAGGTAATTTGTTGCTGTGGAGTTCAGAACAAGCTGAGCAGGAAAGGCAAAGGGCTGACCAAGAAAGGCAAAGGGCTGACCAAGAAAGACAAAGGGCTGAACGATTGGCCGCTAAGTTGCGCGAATTGGGAGTTGATCCAGATTGAACGCTGATTGAAAGCTAATTTGCGATCGCCCTTAATACACAGGACTTACCCAACCATCTCAGAATGTGCGCCACCACAGGCAGATTGCGCCTACAAAACGCTATATTTTGTTGTGCGTAAGTCCTGAATCGAAAATCAAAAATCGAAAATCAATTGACGTGTGTAGCAATTCGTGATATTGTGATCGGCATTTATCTGGATATAAAAAATATTTATGAATAAATCTTAAGTTTTAATTAAATTTAGTATTATAATTTTGGTAACTTCCAACTAAGTATTTATTCTCACTATGATAGCGGATCAATTTCCTTGGCTGACCGCAATTGTCATCCTACCCCTGCTAGCTTCCCTCGCCATCCCTTTTCTGCCGGATACAGACGGCAAAACCATTCGCTGGTATGCCCTAGGCGTAGGTATTGCAGATTTTGTATTAATGTGCTGGGTATTTTGGACTCATTACGATCCAAGCATCTCTACTTTCCAAATCGTCGAGCAATATTCCTGGATACCTTCTTTAGGTCTCAACTGGTCTGTTTCTGTTGATGGACTGTCAGTTCCGTTGGTACTGTTGGCGGGATTGGTGACGACGCTATCAATCTTTGCAGCCTGGGAAGTCGATCGCAAGCCACGACTCTTCTACTTCCTAATGCTGGTGATGTACTCCGCACAAATAGGAGTCTTCGTCGCCCAAGACATCATGCTGCTGTTCATTGTCTGGGAACTAGAACTAATTCCGGTGTACCTGCTAATCTCGATTTGGGGCGGACAAAACCGGCGCTACGCAGCTACCAAATTCTTGATTTACACCGCAGGCGCTTCCATCTTTATTTTGATAGCGGCCTTAGCAATGGCATTCTACGGCGGAGGCACCCCCACCTTCGACATGGTAGAACTAGGCTTGAAGGACTACCCACTGGGTTTAGAATTACTGCTTTATGCGGGATTGTTAATTGCCTTCGGCGTGAAACTGGCGATTTTCCCTTTCCACACTTGGCTACCTGATGCCCACGGTGAAGCATCTTCTCCCGTGTCGATGATTCTGGCCGGCGTATTGCTGAAAATGGGCGGATACGGACTGATTCGGCTGAATTTGGAACTTCTTCCCCAAGCACACGTTTACTTTGCACCGATTATGGCAGTGCTCGGCGTGGTCAATATTATCTACGGCGCGCTGAATTCCTTCGGCCAATCGAACATGAAGCGCCGCTTAGCGAATTCGTCGATTTCTCACATGGGATTCGTGTTGTTGGGTATTGCTTCCTTCACGGATTTGGGAATCAACGGGGCGCTGTTGCAAATGATTTCCCACGGTTTAATCGCCTCCGTATTGTTCTTCCTGGCTGGCGTTACTTACGATCGCACCCATACAATGATCATGGACGAGATGGGCGAGATTGGAAAAGTCATGCCGAAAGTGTTTGCCTTGTTTACCGCAGGCGCGATGGCATCTTTGGCACTCCCTGGAATGAGCGGTTTTGCTAGCGAATTGTCAGTATTTGTGGGCGTCGCAACTAGCGATATGTACAGCGGTTCTTTCCGCGCGGTGACAGTGTTCCTGGCGGCAGTGGGACTGATTTTGACGCCGATTTATTTGCTCTCGATGCTGCGACAGTTATTTTACAACTGTGGGACACTAGCAGCTTGCGACCTTGAGGATCTAAATCTCCAGAATCAGAGAAACAATCTGGATGAAGCGGTTTGTTTCGGTAATAGTTGCGTTTTGCCTGGTGATGCACCGTTTATTGATGCTAAACCTCGGGAAGTGGCGATCGCATTTTGCTTTTTGATACCGATTGTCGGCATTGGTTTTTATCCCAACATGGCGATGCAAGTTTACGATGCCAAGACTGTCGCAGTCAACGCAGAAGTCCGCCAATCTTACATCCAAATTGCTCAACAAAATCCTCGGATTTATGCGAACCAACTTTTGGTTCCCAAAATTGCCCAAGCTCAAAAATCGCCTGCTTTGGACAAAATTACACGGTCTGAATCTGCATCTGTTTTTGGCATTCTCAAATAGTTTTATCGAATTTTGTTTTTGTTGAAAATTGGGCGATCGCTTTTGTCAAAGGGCGATCGCTTTTTTGTTAGCACTGAAGTTCTGAAATAATCTGCGCCAGATTCTCTTTAGCATATCCCACCTCAAGAATCGATTTCTCCTCCAGATGAGAGGCAACTTTCTTCAAAATATTTAGCGGTTCTTCCAAGCCTGTAGTTTTCGCAAACAACACTTGCAACCGATTTTTTACTAATGCTAAAATAGAGCTAATTGGCTCGCCTTTATTCCCTTTCCGTTTAGCAATGTTGATGCTCAATTTGTGAGTTTTCAACAGCCGCATTCTTTCTATTCCTTGGGTCTTAACCGTCTCCAAAACCTCCGCTCGAATCTGATCGACTAATCGGTCGATCACATATTGCACGATCAAAGGCTGAAGCATAAAAACAGTTTCCCCGCCCTCACTAATTTTGTCAATCAGCGAGCGACGACCCAGAGAATCGAGATTTTTTAGCAAATCTGAGAGCGATGAATTGATAAATATCTGCTCTCGTAAAGTCGCCAGGGAAATCGGGATTTGAGCAATAGCAATCCAGTAGGCAATCTCTTGTTCAGAACTCGACATTCGATCGAACTGCTGCGCGAGCAAATTGCTGATATGTTCTTCAATAAATAACGCCGTAGCTTCCAAAAGCTTTAAAACATTCCCCTCGAAAAACTCGTTAATTGTTGTCGCTACAATCTTTAATGCTAACAGATTGCCTCCGTACCGGGATAACAAGATTTCTAACTCTTGATCTTGAGGGGACAAACCTTTTTCTTGGAAAATTTCCCGCGCTATTTCCGAGGAAATAGCAGGTTTTAAAGACCGCACTTTTTCTCCCGCCAGCAAAGCCAGTTCCGTAGGTTCTTCCGAACTAACTAGCAGTAAACAGCTATTGTGATTGACCTCACACAGCCGCACAATTAAATCTCGATATCCTTCGTAGCCTTCCCGGTAGTGTCCCGCTAATTCTTCGGGTCTGAGAACCGCTTCAAAATCGTCTAAAATTACCAGACAGCGGTGTTTTCGCAAATACTCGACCAAACACGAAATTTTGCTGTTGAGGTCGATCCTCTTCGATGGCTCCGCTAACGGCACATCGGGTTTTTGTTGGTTAGAAAAAAGTTGAATTAAGCTCCCTAGGAAGTCGGATGGTGCGGGTGTCGATCGCAGCGATCGCCAAATCACAACATCAAACTCATTCTGTACCTGTTTTGCCAACTGCACCGACAGAGTTGTTTTGCCGCTACCAGCCAAACCCAGCAGCGCTACCAGCCGACAATTATCTGATACAATCCACTGCTTTAAAGTAGTTAATTCTTCAGTCCGTCCGTAAAAAACCGAAACATCCGGTGCTTGGCCCCAATCTTCCTGTCGGTGTCCAATCGCCACCTTCAATAGAGAGCCTTTACCTCCACTAAAATCGCTCGTTCCCTGATCCGTGTGGTATGAAAACAGCAACTGATGCCTCAATTCCGAAAGCTTTCCAGGGCCGTTCCCCCCGATCTGAAACTTTTTGTAAACTTCGCCGAGTCTTTTGCGAACGGCGATGTCGCTAATGCCAAGCTTTGTGGCGATCGTCGCTGTAGATTGACCGTCTAGAGCCATAAACACAGTTTCTAACTCGGCATCTGTGACACCGCGCTGTTTGGCGATCGTTTGCACAAAGTTTTGAGGAATCGGAGTAGTCAAGGTAGGAATCTCGCCTATACTAAAAATCTATCTTCTATTATATTGTGTGAGTTCTCGCGGGAGAGCAATTGAATCGAATCTCCCAACGTTCAGCTTACTTTTTGCTGTTTGGGCAGCTTTAGATATTTATACCCAATTATCGATTGTGATACCCGTTTAAAAAAATGCAACTCTAGGCCCGTGATCCAAACCCATACACAATCAGTCATTCCAAATTATTCAATTATTCAATTCTTTAATTATTTAATCTAAGATGGTAAGCTGTTGCACATTTAAACTGTGATACAAGCATTACCCTTATTTTGGATTTTGCGATCCATTTAATTATTAATTGCCCTTCATTTAAGAGGCGGTGCAATAAATACTCTAGCTCTTCAATTGATGTAAAAAGTCGATTAGCAATATATTCTTTTGCCGAATGCCATACTAATGCAATTAAGTTATAGTCTGGGCTGTATTCGGGGAGGAATTCTAAATGAAGGTTAGGCATTTCTGTGGCAATTATTTTCAGGTACTCTTCTTTCTTGTGAAAACTAGCATTATCAAGGATGATCACTATTTTGGCTCCTTTTTCCGCAAATTCTGAGGCTTGATTACCTGCTGATACCATTCATTAATTAGCTCTTCATAAAACAGTTTTAGCACTTGATAAAAATTATATGAATTCCCTTTTTTTAGGAACTGTACCCACCTTTTTTATCGGAATTTCTCACTCCTCTCATTACATTAACTCTGCCTTTTCTTCTGTCTCCTCGAACCTTTTTTCTACTGCCTTTTTTGCACCATTTCTTTCTTCGGGTGACTCTTAAACTAAATCCACTCTCGTCCCAAAACCATACCTGTAATCGTTCTGGCGTTTCTTTTTCTACTTTTAAATATTCGGCTATCTTTATTTTAAACGCTGTTTTTTTTTCGGGATTTCTCTTGGACTCTAGGCTATACTTAGCCCAGATGTAAACATACTTTTTTTTTTAATATCCTCCGAACTTGTCCTCCACTTAATTTTATTCCTGTGGACTTTTCTAAGTATGTTGCTAATCTCTGCCGGGAGCATCCCGGTTTTGTAAATATCCGAATAAGCGTAAAATAGTTAAAATCAATAAAAGCGTCAAAAAAAGTCGA
>NZ_JAUBVE010000111.1:0-12947 GCF_036705715.1 Microcoleus sp. AT3-D2
ACAACAAACTACATTGAAACTTAGTCGGATTTAACTGTAGCATATTTTGGGTTCCAGTTAAGATGCGTTTACCCTGGTCCTGCCCGTCTTAATGCTGATGGTTTTAATCAGGAATGTCGTGAGGCTTGACGTTGACGGGAATTTTGCCAAGCTCGTCGCAACGCTGTTTTGGATATCTGTTATCTACGCTTCTCTCTCGCTGTTTAATGTAATTTTGTTTGAAGAAGCTGAGGCAAATACATGGCGGGCACGGATGCCCAAACTGCTGATCGACCTTTCTAGGTTGTTTTTGGTGCTTGTGGGAAGCGCGATCGTACTGGCGGTGGTGTGGGGTGCAGATTTGGCTGGTCTTGCTACCGGATTGGGCGTTAGCTCGATCGTGATCGGTTTGGCGCTTCAGGACACATTGGGTAGCATCATGTCGGGCATTGCGCTGCTTCTAGAACGCCCATTCAGTGTGGGTGATTGGTTGCGGATTGGAGATATCGAAGGGCAGGTAATTGATATCAATTGGCGCTCTGTTCGCCTGCTAACTCTCCAGCGACAGGTGATTATCGTTCCCCATCAATTTGTTGGAAAAGAAATAATTCATAATTACAGCCAACCAGAACGCATTTACAACCAACGCATCAATATTGGCTTTTCCTACGATAGCCCCCCTAACCTGGTGAAGCAGGTACTACTAAGTACAGCTTTGGCTACACAGGGGATATTAGCCGAACCCGAACCAGAGAGCAAAACCACATCCTATGATGAGACGGCAATTATCTATGAGGTGGAGTTTTTTATCGAAAACTTTGAGGATATGGAGCAGATACTCGATCGATTTATGACACGAATCTGGTACGCAGCGCAGCGAAACAACCTGACGCTATATCGCTACCGATACGAGTATGCTGTGGAAGCTGCTGATAAGGCAGATAGCGCTTCAAGTAAGTTAGCCCAAAGCCTGCACTCAATTCCGGGATTTATGCCTTTAGCTAGAGAACCCAAAAATTTAGATGACTTAAGTAAGGGAACTATTTTACAGAAGTTTGGTGCGGGTGAGAAAGTCATCCGGCAGGGCGAGCCTGGTAATGCTTTGTACATTATCATTGCGGGTCAGGCTAAGGTAACAGTCACGAACAAGTTGGGCATGGAGTTGGAGGTTATGACTATCTTGAGTGGTGAGTTTTTTGGCGAGATGGCGCTGTTTAGTGGGGAACCGAGTCCGGTATCGGTTGTCGCCGTTGACGATTTGCAAGTTCTTGTCGTCTACTCAGATGCTGTAAATACGATGATTGAACGTCAACCAAGCTTGGGGCGCGAGATCGGTCAAATTATAGAAGCGCGGAGCAAAGCGGTAAGTATGGCCGGGCAGGCAGATGTTTCTTCCCATGCTGAGGTTGATTCCCGATAAGGATTTTGAACTAAATTGATAAGCTAATCCGCATTTAAATTGCATAGTCAAATAAATTTTTCCTCTTGTGGGGAGTAGGGGTTGGGCAGGGGAGCCCGCCCTCAACATACAAATTAAATGCACAACAGCTTATGGAGTAACCAATTATTCGCCTATACAACTTAAAGGCAAAATAAGTTACATTCTTAACTCAAAATTTATCGATCGCCAAATGCCAGTTTTTCTGATGCAGCCGATCGCAAATTTGCACTTTTTCAACCGCTAAATATTGCTGGAATTCTGGTTTCTCTATGCCGCTGCGCCACATTACCAGAGCATCTTCTCCGGTGTCTTCGTAGTATCGTTTCCGCCGTCCAGCCTCTTTAAAACCAAATTTTTTGTACAGAGACACGGCGGCTAAATTAGATTCCCGCACTTCTAAGGTTGCCCGTTCTAATTGTCTATAGTGAGCCTTGTTTAGTAAAGTCCAAAGCAGAACTTGTCCTAAACCCTGACCTTGAAAGCGAGGATGAATTGCCAAAATTGTAATATGAGCTTCTTCTAAAATTGCCCACAGGCAACCCAAACCGATCAGGGTTGGGGTAAGTTTTGAGTTGGGAGTTGCTGGCGATGAACTCTCAACACTGAGCGATTTTGAGTTGAGAATGCTGTTCGGCTCGATCGACTCGAGTTCGCTGTCGAATCTTTCTGATTTGCCGACCTCGGTTTCCGAGGCCCACAAACCCAGTAAATCGCTGTTAGGACTGCCTAACTCACGCCCATAGCCTTCTAAAGTCCAAAGTCCGCCAAAACAGAGCCGATCGAGTTCGACTGCACTGTTGAGGTCTTCGGCGGCGAGATGTTTAATTTGTAGAAAACGCACGGCTGTAAATTGTACACTGGAAAACACAGTAGCGATTAGCTGTTTGTTGCTAGTTTTGAGTCATGACTCACAAGTCTCCAGACATTAGTCTACTGCCAACGACCAATGACTGCTGATTAATGACTGCCGACGGCTGACTGCTGATTAATGACTGCTGACTAATAACCTAGGATAGTTATTGCGCGATGGTATCAACTCAATCTTTCGGGGTGGAATCGGGACTTAAGTATCTGTCTGAGTCGAAGCCAACCCTGCAAAATCGATCGCCCAATCAAGAACTGTTACCGCTGACAGCCAGTGTTAACAGCAGCGATCGGTTGGAAATCGGAGGCTGCGAGGTGACAGCTTTGGTTGAGCAATTTGGCTCGCCGTTGTACATTTTAGACGAAGAAACGCTGCGGGCGGCTTGCACCCAGTACCGGGATGCTTTTAAGCGTTACTATCCGGGCGAATCTCAAGTGCTCTATGCTTCTAAAGCTTGGAGTTGTTTGGCAGTTTGCGCGATCGCAGCTTCGGAAGGTTTAGGCATAGATGTCGTATCCGCCGGAGAAATCTACACTGCACTGCAAGCCGGCGTGGGCCCCGACAAAATCTACTTCCACGGTAACAACAAGTCCCGCGAGGAACTCCAGCTAGCTGTCGAAAACGGCTGCATTACCGTAGCCGACAATTGGCGGGATTTAGAGACTCTAGCAGAGTTGGGAGAATTGGGTGTCCGCAGCCTCACAGGTGGGCCGACACGAGTTATGGTGCGGTTTACTCCTGGAATTGAGTGTCACACCCACGAGTACATTCAGACGGGTCAAATCGACAGTAAATTTGGCTTTGATCCCAACTCACTCGATCGAGTATTTACTTTCATCAGCCGACAGCCGTCGTTATTTTGCGTGGGAGTGCACGCTCACATCGGCTCTCAGATTTTTGAACTGCAACCCCATGACGATTTAGCTGAAGTCATAATTCAGGCCTTGACAAAAGCACAGAGTTATGGTTTACCAGCAACTGAAATTAATATTGGCGGCGGGTTAGGCATTCGCTATACTGAAGCGGACGATCCTCCCAGCATAGAAGATTGGGCTCGTACAATTTGCTCCGCAGTGGTAGCAGCTTGCGAGCGGCAGCAATTGCCATTACCGAAATTGCTTTGCGAACCGGGTCGATCGCTAGTCGGTACAGCCTGCGTCACCGCTTATACCGCTGGCTCTCAAAAAGTCATTCCGGGAATGCGGACTTATTTAGCTGTGGATGGAGGTATGTCGGACAATCCGCGTCCTATTACCTATCAATCAGTTTATCGAGTGATCGCAGCCGGTAAAATGTCTGCACCGTTAACGGAAACAGTGACAATTGCTGGAAAACACTGCGAGTCAGGCGATGTTCTGATTAAAGATGCCAAATTGCCAGAGTGTCATGCCGGAGATGTCCTCGCGGTTACGGCCACAGGGGCATACAATTACAGTATGGCTTCTAACTACAACCGAGTACCCCGACCGGCCGCGGTTTTAGTGAGAAATGGGGAAGTTAACACGATTATACAGCGGGAAACTTACCAGGATTTGCTGAGGCTTGACCGCCTTCCTGAACGACTCGGATCTCCAAAGTAAAAACTTAGAAGTTAAAAGTTAAAAGTTAAAAGAAAAACAATCCATGTTTACTTAGTGATGATTGTTTTTTCACTTTTAACTTTTGCCTTGTTCAGTCACACGATTGGATTGACACTTCCCGATCTAAAAACACGGGGATTTTCAGCATATTCCTTATAACAACTGTTCATGGTTCATGGGTTCGAGTGCATCACGGTTCGCGGTTCACAGGCGGTAGCGTTCGATGAACCATGAACAATCAACAATCTGGCTTTGACTTGGCCCTGGTTCAGTCCTTATTGATTCAAGGGATCGATATTGGACTGGTTTTTGCCCTTGCGTATTTGGTGCTCGTCATTGTTGGGGAGCGCAGAACGCTGTGGATGGTACGGGGATTTATTATTTTGATGCTGGCGGCGGCGGTGAGCAACTGGGCTGGATTGAGGCTGTTGCACGTTGCCCTCAACAGCTTGGTGACTGGTTCGGCTGTGGCAATGGCGGTAATATTGCAGTCGGAGTTTCGCCGATTTCTGGAACAATTGGGTCGGGGGGAATTTCGGCAATTGTTTGGACGCGATCGCCGACCAACTCCCGAACCGGACAGCGTAATAGATGAAATTGTGGACGCCGTAAAAGAACTTTCGCAAAACCGCACGGGCGCTTTACTAATTATAGAAACAGATTCTCCGATCGACGATCGGGATTTTTCTGTGCCGGGATTAAAGCTAAATGCTGAAGTTTCTAAAGAATTGTTGCAGACAATCTTTCAGCCGCAAACTTTGCTGCACGACGGAGCTGTTTTGATTCGAGGTTCGCGGATAGTGTCGGCGGGGGTAATTTTGCCTTTGTCCGATCGCACTGCGTCGCGGCAGTTGGGAACCCGCCATCGGGCGGCAATGGGGATTACGGAACGGGTGCAAGCTTGCGTGTGCGTGGTGGTGTCGGAGGAAACGGGTTCTATTTCTTTAGCCCAGATGGGACTTTTAAATCGACCTTTGACTAGCAACAAACTTAAGGAATTGCTGGAAGCAAAGCTGTTCCCGTCCGAGGGAGAAAGAGTTGTGGCTCCAATTCCGATCGGCAATCTCGGACGCCAGATAGGATTGAAGGGAGTGACGCTATTAAAACGGGTACTGCGCCGTTAGTCGGGTAATCGGGAGAAACCATGAGTCAAGGAATTTGCTTGGAAAAGTTGCCGGAGGATCTGCAACAGGAACTACTGCCTAAGCACATAGCAGTGATTATGGACGGGAACGGGCGCTGGGCTAAGAAGAAGGGGTTGCCGCGGATTGCGGGGCACCGCCGAGGAGCTAGCACTCTGAAGGAACTGCTGCGCTGCTGCAAAGATTGGGGGATTCCAGCTTTAACGGCCTATGCTTTTTCGACGGAGAATTGGGGGCGGCCGGCCGGAGAGGTGGATTTTTTAATGAGTTTATTTGAGGGTAAGCTGCGGCAAGAATTGCGGGAGATGGTGGACGAGGACGTGCAAATTCAATTTATGGGGAATTTGCAGGCTTTGCCGAAGTCTTTGCAGGCGGAAATCGAGCGTTCTGTGACGGCCACTCAGCACAATCAGGGGATTTTATTTACGGTGGCGACTAATTACGGGGGGCGTCAGGAGATTGTACAAGCTTGTCGGGCGATCGCCACTCAGGTGAAAGAGGGCAAGTTGCAGCCGGAGGAGATTGATGAGGTTTTATTTAAACGCTATTTGTATACTGCTGATGTTTGTGACCCGGATTTGCTGATCCGGACGAGTGGGGAAATGCGGTTGAGCAACTTTCTACTATGGCAAATGGCTTATTCGGAAATTTACATTACTGAGACGCTGTGGCCGGATTTTGATCGATCGGAGTTTCACCGCGCTTTGTCTACTTATCAGCAACGCAACCGCCGATTTGGCAAAGTCTAACGATTTTGGATTTTGGATTTTAGATTTTAGATTTTTTGGTTGATTTTTCAGTTTCCAAGTAGGTGTGGATTCTGAGGGAGCATCTCCCTGAAAGTAAAAAACGTTTTTACGCCACCTGCGAGCGACCTGCACAGCACAATACAGCGAGCGGGACGATCGCAATCCCATGTAAATGCTTGCACGGTTGATGCTTCTTACCTGGATTCCCCATCTAAAATCTAATACCAATTTCACTCATCTCCCGCTCAACATAACGATTTTAGATTTGAGATTGGAGGACAAATCTAAAATCTAAAATCTAAAATCTAGAATCAAATTAGGGGCCGGAGAAAACGGCAGCTTCAATGTCCTGACGTGAGAGGGAGTATTTGAATGCTCGCTGAATGTCTTGGCCGTCGGCTCCGGCATCGATGTAGCGGACGGTGAGTTGGTCGATATCGAGGGAGAGTTCTGCTTTCCATGTAAGTTGCTCGATCTGCCAGCAGTGGAGTTCTCGCCGATCTTGCTGGCAGCCGCGGCTTTTGAGCCACTGCTCGATTTCCGGAAGTGGATGGTTGTACAAAGGAGTGTCAGCGGAAGGAAGAGTCATGGGATTTTAGATTTTAGATTTTAGATTTTAGATTGGGGATTTCGGATTGAGAATTTCCGATTTTAGATTGGAGATTTGGGATTTGAGGCTTTAATTGCCGCGAATTAAGCCGAGCGCGATCGCCAGTACCAAACATCCGATTAAGCTAGCTCCCATGATAAACAGAGCGAACATTTCTCCGGGGGAAAGAGGTCGATCCGTGGGATCTAGGTAAGCGGAGTTGGAAGTTTTTTTGCCCGATCCCGAAACAGGAGTATTGAAGCCTGGGGGTGGCCCAATCACGTTCAGGCGAGAATAGCCTATTTTGAGGTCGTAGGCGAGGCGACGTTCTGGGTTGCTGAGGGTGGCGTAGGCGTTGTTGAGCTGCTGAAATTTGGCGGTGGCGACTGCGGGCGGCAGCTTGGTGGTATCGGGATGGTAGAGTTTGCTCAGTTCCCGGTACGATCGCCGAATTTCGATCGCTGAGGCTGAAGGATGCAGCCCTAACAAGCCGTAGTAACTATAACCCAAGGGGGTTTTGCCGGGTATTTTCTGACTTTCGCTGTTTGCCGTTCCCTCGTTAGGAGTCACCTCAGCGCCTCTGGGCTTGTTGTTTATAATTTTTGATTATTTTAGAGCAGATTTGAGGGTAGCGCCACTATCTGCGATGTCGAGGGGTTGAGGGTGGGCGATCGGCTCAAGGTACGATCGCTGACTTTAAACTATGAAGTGGTCGATCGCAAATTTTGGACATCTTCAACGCTAAGCCCCGTAACTTGGGCGATCGTGGCATTATCTAGCTGTGAAAGTAATTGTCGGGCGATCGCTAGCGTTTCTTTTCGTATTCTTTCCTGTCTTGCTGCCTGTCTTGCTTCTTCAACAGCTTTAATAATTACCCCCTGTTGATCGTGAATAAACTGTTCCCTGCGTTCCAAAACTTCTACTTCTTCCCGACTTAACCGGGCTTGATTGGCAAGATCGAATGCTTTGTGGATTTCCGGTACGCTATCGATTGTTTCGGGAACTTCTGAGAGGATTCTGGCATATTTCATGAAATATATCCATTTATCTGTCAAAGTTTCTAGTTGACTTGCTTCTTTATGGAATTTAGGTAATTCTATAAACACTAAATTCATGGCATCTTCGGGATATTTTAAATTGCTTTTAACTTCTTTATACACAAATCTCGAAATTAAGTTAGGGCTGTTGCGAAACATTTCAAAATCTGTAATGGTTAAAGCTATTAATGGCTTGAGCATTCGATAGCCTTCTCCTCTTTGCAATTGAAATGCGTAGGTTGTGGCTGCATTGTACAACACCCGATTGCCAGAATATTGAACGTTGAGAACTAGAATTTCAATAATGACTAAGGTGTCATCGTCTAGTTTGGCTGTGACATCGAGGTAAGTATCTTTTAAACTTTCAAGTTGCCTCGGCAAATTCTGGTTGATAATTTCTAAGTCTTGAATTGTGGGATTGCCTTCATAAATTAAGGCGTTGAGAAAGCTAATTAGAATCTCTTTGCTTTCTGAGGAACCGAATATTTTTTTGAAGGCATAATCCGTTTTAGGGTTGATAAATATCATGGTTGTCAGATTTAGCTTTGAGATTATCGGTTTGGTGGCGAAATAACCGGATTTGAGATTGGTCAAACGGCTGATTTTGTTTCAGGTAATGGTTTGACATTTTCCGGCAAATGTGAATTGGCGATCGCCAGCACAGGCTCATCGTCTTTGTGTTCGTCATCGATCGGAAGTTGACAAGAAATCAACTCTGTGACGATGCGATCGCCCAGAACATCTTCCCAATCCTGCAACTGTTCTCTGGCTTTGATCGGGTTATTGACAGCCACGTCTACGCCCATTTGCTGAAGGTTGAGGCTGTGGGCTGTCGATCGGCGGTTGACCCACTCCACCAACCAAACGCTCAATCCGACTGCGGCCATCAAAGGCAAGACAATCCGGTAATCGCGGGTTAATTCAAACATCAATAGGATGGCTGTCAGCGGTGCTCTGGCGCTGCCGGCGAGGACGGCGGCCATTCCCACCATTGCGTAGGCGGCAGGGCCGGCGACTCGATCGCTCATTGTCGGCAGCATTTCCAAAAAGAGTCCGTAAGCCGAACCCAGGGAAGCTCCCAAAAACATCGCCGGAGCGAAGATGCCGCCCACTAAACCGCTGCCGAGGCTGATTGCGGTCATCGCCAGTTTGACAAACAGCAGCAGCAGCAGCAAAGGCAAGGAAAATTTAACATCTTGGAGCATTGCTTGGACTGTTTCGTAGCCGACACCCAAAATTTGAGGAAATTGCAGGGCGACTAAGCCGACTGCGGCCCCGCCGATGATCGGGTGAAGCGGCCGGGGCAGTCGTCCGAGCCAAGCAAATCCTCGGACTTTTCCTTGAAAACAGCCCTCGGCTAATTGAATTGCTTCTGTGTAGGCTAGAGACACTCCGCTCGCCAAAAGTCCCAATCCCATGTACAGAGGCAGTTCTAGGGGGCTGCGGACATCGTAGACTGGCAAAGAAAAAGCCGGCTGAGCTCCCAAGCAGATTTGAGCGATGAGCGCCGAAACTACGGCGGAGAGCAAGACAACGCTGACTGACGAAGTGGCGAAGGTGCTGCCGAGCACGACTTCTAAGGCAAAGAAGACTCCGGCGATGGGAGAGTTAAACCCGGCAGATAAACCTGCTGCTGCTCCCGCGCCGAGGAGCAAGCGCTGCCGTTCTGGGGAAAGCTGCAAGACTTGAGCCAGCAGCATTCCAAAATTAGCGCCGATTTCGACGCTGGGGGCTTCCGGGCCGAGGGAGGCGCCGGTGCCGAGGGAAACTGAGGCTGCCACCATTTTGGTGATGGGTTTGAGGGGGGAGAGTTCTTGCAGGCCGCGGGTGGCTGCAATTAAGGAAGACATATTCGGGCCAAAATCCCGAAACCGCCAGCGCATCAGCCCGATGATGACTCCGCCGAGGGTGGGAATGCAGGCTAGCGTCCAAGAGCCTTTCGAGGCGATCGCACCCATGAAGTCTTCCAGCATCAGGCTGTGGATGAAGTGGATGAGGTAGTGAAACGTGACGACGCCTGCACCCGTAACTCCCCCGATGACTAGGGAGAGGATGAGCAGGAGGGTTTCTGGGCTCGGGTGCAGGCGGGTGAATAGCGGGCTTAGGCGGGAGGCTTGGGGAGTTGCTGCGGTTGGCCCGGGTGGCGGCAGATCCACAGGAGGGATGGCTCTCATTTAGCGGTTAATTCTTCGGTGAGAAGTTATATAAATATTACAATTTATTTCTTATTTTCATTTTGAGTGATTTTAGGGCAATTGACAACTTAATTAAGGCGTATTTTAGGGTAATTTTTTTGGGCTAGCCGCTGGGGTGGAATAACTGATTATGAGGAGCGGGGGATTTGGCGTGATTGTATGCTCAGTTACATTTAAACTTAGATATACTCTGGCGATAATGCTAATTAACTATATTTACCGTGTGGGTGGTTAGGGCGATCGCATCAGTGAACGGGTTATATCATATAACTCAGTAAAAAACAACTTTAAAATTAAAGAATTGGCGATTTGAGATTTTACCTTACAACCACAAATCTCAAATCTCCAATTTTAAATCCCTCGCTCGCGCATACTATCATATCGGTTGTTGAGTGGGCGGGATTCTTTGTCTGGGTTTGGCGATCGACATTAGCGGATCGCCGATGGTGGTGACTTTCCAGGGAGGGGATTCTAGCTGGCGTGCGGCGATTAAAAAGGGTGCTCCTCGCTTTAGGCGATCGACCATTAATTTAGGTGGAATAAATGCCGATAAAAAAGGTTCGTTGACGCTGCCAATATATGCGTAAGCACCATTCTCTAGCCACCTTCCGGCAACGGTGTTTGTGTCATCTGGCGCTGCTGCTGACCAACTGTGGATCATGTGGATTGCTGCAGGAAATTGAAGTTTTGGTATATCTTCAACTGAAGCGTCACCATTGCCCACTTGGAATGATTTTGGATAGCCTTTGGAATTCATTAATATTAAGTCAAATGTCCACGGTTTAGAGGCTAAACTCCGCCACTTTTCCAGGCTAGATTCTGGTTTCTGCACTAATTCGACATTCAAACCTATGGTTTTTAGTCCGCTAGCTGCTTCCTCCATTTCATATTTTGCCCAATTTCCTTCCTTGGGGTAACTGTCATAAAGCATGGCGGTTTCGGTATCGAGAAATATGGCACACATGGCTTGATAGATCGATCGCACCTCGGAACCGTAAATCCAGCCGACAGCCGCCCAGCGTTCGCCGTTGGGGTGTCTTCCCAAACCGTCAGTAACGGCTAGTTGCTCGTCGGGTTTTTCAGGAGATTGATATTTGACTGCTAGTTGGCGTACAATGCTTATTGTGTCGATCGGGTCTGCGAGTTGAGAATAAAAAAATCCGGTTGATTCGACGGCTTTTGTAACTGCTATTTGCAGAGTGTTCCACTGTGTGTTATTGAGGGTATCGTTGGGTTTTCCGAAGTTGCCTTCTAGAAATACTAAAGGTTGGCCGTGGGCGGCTGCTAAGGCAACTGCTGCTGAGCGTGCGGGGTCGTTTTCTGATGTGATTACTACTCCTGGGGGTTCCCAGCCGAGTTGCGTCCATTTTGCTTTTAAGGTTTGAGTATCCGTGGCATTCCAGGCGGCTGCTGTGGTGTTCAGCATTAATTGCTGGAGTTTTTGATTTTTTGGCAGTTGCTGTTTGATGCTTGGCAAACGGACTATTTCTTCGGGTTGAAAGCGCTGCAGAAACATGGGCGCATATTTTTTGTCTTCGATGAGAATAGGCCAGTTTCCTTTAAGATTCCATTTTTGGATTGCTGCTAAGAATGTGGCTTCGTCGGGTACTAAAACTACGCGGTTGACTGTTGGTATGTTGGATCGGACGATGGCTGCTCGGAGGCCTGTTTGAATGGGCCAGGGTTCTTGTTTTGCTGAGGCGGGAAGTTGAAAGGGTTTTTTGAAAAGGCGATCGCACCCGACACCGATTATTGCTAAGCTTACAATAAGTGCGATCGTCAGGACTTTAAATTTTAACTGTTTTTTCATAGGGACAGGGGAAGGAAGGAACTAGGTTATAAATACGAACCATTATCGAAATATTTTTAGGGGTTGCAAGCGGATGTTTCGATGCGCGGGACAAAGGAATATTGTAAGTGCGATCGGGCTGGCCACTTTTAGTATTATTGCCTTAGCAACTACAGGTTTAATAATTTTCGCAGCGAACCGTTCGTCAGTCAAGCATCAAGTCCGGCAATTGCTGACAGCGAGGGAATGTCAAGGTTGCAATCTTTCCGGGGCGAATTTGAGCGAAGTTTTTCTGGAAGGCGTCAATTTAGAAAAAGCCAACCTGAAAGATGCCAATTTGTGGAGTGCGCATTTGGTAAATGCTAACTTGAAACAGGCAAATTTGGCTGGGGTTTACCTGATCAGCAGCAATTTGGCCGGGGCGAATTTGGAGGCAAGCAATCTAGAAAATGCGTTTTTAGAGGATGCTTATTTGGGAGGGAGTAATTTGAGAACGGCTAACTTAAGAGGTGCTTTTATGAAAGGTATTTTTCTCGTTAACGCTGATTTGGAAGGGGCGAATTTGGAGGGTGCTAATCTGTGGATGGCTAATCTGGAAAGTGCTAATTTGAAGGGTGCTAATCTGAGAAATGCTTTGCTGTTAGATACTAATTTGGCAGGGGCGAATTTAAAGGGTGCGGTGATGCCTGATGGTACGCCGCACGAATGAAAGTCAGTTGATAGTTGTCAGTTGACAGTTGACAGTTGACAGTTGATAGTTGATAGTTGACTCCGAAAGCAGTCGTTAGTCAGTAGTCATCAGTCACTAGCATTAGTCAGGAGAAAGAGCGATCGCGCCTGTAACCTTCATTTCCCGTTATTTTGTGAGGAGATGAAGGTGTGAGGTGCGATCGCTACTCTAATAGCTAGCAGTTTGGGCTACGAAGGGCGATCGGCAGATCGAGCAAATAAGATTTGACAAGCACGCAGGCTGCTGTGATAGCTCAACTGCTGAGTTTTACTTGTTGGTATCAATTCTGTTCCGCATCGGATGTAGATGGCATTTTAATTACTAAATCTCCTATCATTATTTCTGCTTCCATAAAAGCTTGGGTTAAAACCTTCACAGAACTTTCACCTTCACGAAATCTAATTGTTTCGGCTTTTAAGTGTCTTTGGGCTTGACGAAATCCATTACCTTTTCGTCCAACGCCTGTCGTCTCAATGATAGCCACTGAAGCTGCGCTTAGTCCAGCAAAAACTTTTGTCCTGAAGCTTCCTAGTTCGTCGATAAAGGTAGCGACAATTATTGATGAGAGTACCGAAGTCACTCCTAAAATGACAGAAATAGAGTGCAATATTACGGCTGATCGATGCCATCTATTGGTTTGACTTTCCATTTCTTCAAGCAGTTCTTGTGTCATACATTTAACTATTGATATAATTGTCGTTATGGGGGAAAGGGCGATCGCACCTGCAACCTTGATTTCCCGTTATTTGGTGATTAAAGTTAGGATAGATGAAACGGGTGCATCTCAGTTTGGCAAATACATCAAATTGAAAGTTGACCGTTGAGATAAGCACAGCGAAGAGCAAGGATAG
>NZ_JAUBVE010000112.1:0-12854 GCF_036705715.1 Microcoleus sp. AT3-D2
CCAGCTTTCGCCAGGGAGTCTTGTTCCATTCATACATCGGTTTTACCGTGCTCATGACTTTTACATTGCTACTGGAGGTTCTATCTTCCGAGACACCGTGGGTCTGTCTGCATATCTCCCTCGTTACAGAGGAGCTTTCGCTTTTGACCCAATCTCTCCTTGCCGTTGCATCCGGTTAGCACCTTCTCTGAAAAATCGACTTTCCAAAGAGCAAACGGTATGTTATTTCGTTCCTGTTCGTCTTTGTTTAGAGCTTTTAGGGTGGTACTTTCCACCGGGTTTATTGCAGAGTGCTTGGTTGGTCAAACCAACAGTTGCCAACCCTGCGGTAAATTGAAGGTAGAGTCCTTTTATTACCAATCCTTGCCCTTTTGGGACTCCCAGCGTGTCAACCTGTTTCGCTGGTTATCGCTCACGATGGTTCGGATGTACCTTTGCTTTCGCTACCCATAAACTCCTGCTCGACGGGGTTCCAGAATAGGTTTTCCAGTTACCGCCTTTTCACTCCGCTTTACGGATTGATGGCTAATCGCTACCGTAGGGGTGATGCTTTCACCGCTGCACCTGCAGGATGGGACTTGAACAATGTTCTCACCCACAGGACGAACAAGTTGTCTTTTAACAAGGGATTAAAGTGCGACCTCGATCCATATTGGATTACCTTGTTAGAGCCTGAATTACCCCCATTTCTGGGTTTCTTCAGAACGAAACGCACATTGGCTCTGGACGTGTATGACTCTTCCGTCACAATCACCGTGATTCCCACTAACCGAGCTTTGTACTCCAACATTTCAATCAAACGAGAGTGAGGAATGCTGACAAAGTTTTGATTATTTTTATTCCCTAACTCGATTTCAGTTTTCCACTGCGCGTTCTTGCCAATTACTAGCGTCCCAATCTGCTTTGCCGTCAAAACATTAATACTCGCACGACTGGCGTGATGCAAATAATTGTCAACCTGTTGATTCCGACAGCGTGTTAAGCGTTGAATCCGTGGTGAAATTTTGCGGCACCCTTTCAACTGGGATTGTAGTTTTGCTTTGCGTTTGTTATAGAACTGGTTGATCGATTTCAATGGTCGCCCGTTAATCAACAAAGGGATAAATCCCGGTTGATTTGAAGTTAGCGCCACTAAGTTATCCAGTCCCAAATCGATGCTAGCTATAGAATTGTCACTGCTGACGGTGGACTCCGGTTCATCATAAATCACCTCAATTACATAGGAATCACATTTCGGAATCAGTCTAACTTGGCAAACTTGGTCGGGATTGACTTTTGTTTTAATTAAAAGCTTCGTACCCGAAAGTTTAATCATTCCCTTCTTCAATTGTTTACTACTAATCGCTTGAATCGTGTAGACGAGAAGGTTTCGTCCTTTGACTTTATCTTTGTATTTCGGCAGCCTTGGGCGACCAGTAAACTTGGAAGAATCAGCTTTGTAAGCCTTGACCGCCTCAAAAAACGATTTCCAATTTTTGTCTAGCACCATCAAGATTTGCTGACTGACTTTAGCAGGTAAAGCTTTATACGCTTCATGGGACTTCATCAAGCGGTTCATTTCGTTGTAGTTGACATACTTCCATCCATAAACAAAGTTCTGACGAATGACGTAATTGGCGGCATTGTAGAGGTTTTTGGACTTGAAAGCTAGTTCGTCAATCTGGGCGAAACGGTGTTCCGTTGATTTAATAATGTGTCTCTCTGTTAGTTGCATTCAGAGCCTTCATCTTTCAACTCAGCGATTATTTTTTCCGTCTTCCTACCAGCACGGCGCTGCCCGTAAAGCCGTGCAGCAAAGCTTGTAACTATCGCTACTAAGTCTTGCATTAACTCATCTTTTCCGTTATCGGCTAGATTAACTATTTCCAATTTGACTCCTGACCGAAGAAGTAACACGCCTAAGTAATTTGTACCAAATCGAGCCAAGCGGTCTTTGTGTTCAACCAACAGAATATCGTAGTCATCCTGCTGTAGCAGTGCTTCCAACTGCT
Source organism: Microcoleus sp. AT3-D2 (assembly GCF_036705715.1). Taxonomy (NCBI): domain Bacteria; kingdom Bacillati; phylum Cyanobacteriota; class Cyanophyceae; order Oscillatoriales; family Microcoleaceae; genus Microcoleus; species Microcoleus sp. AT3-D2. The sequence goes on from NZ_JAUBVE010000112.1 coordinate 1,992, forward strand.
TTCTGTGATCGTTCAATCCGCTGCCAATTTCTTTTACATTTCTAACGATTTGATAACCGTTAGCAATTGCGTATTCAGCAAGCCGCTCTGATTGGCGGTTAAGGTTTTCTTTGTTTTCGGAGGAATAAACTCTGCTATAAATAGCGACTCGATTCTTCTTGACCTCGGTGGATGATGTTTGTGGCACGTAATCTACGATGATTAGACCACTTTCTGTCTGTCGCGCTGGATGTGGTAGTTTATTTGCCTTCCACCACCGCCACGCAGTTGTGTAACTTATGCCTATTGCTTTGGCGTAGTCAGGTAGTTTCATTTTTAACCTCCTGACTGCATATTACCATTCTTGCTTACGATTGCTTATAAAATTAATGAAGTTTTACAATACAAAAAGCTATCCTTGTAGAGGGCGATCGCAATATCAGTGACTGGTCTAAACTTTCCCAATCGAAAACTGTTGTAGAGTGTCGAGTTCTCAACGAGCTTTCTGCTTACGAGACGATGGAGAGTTCATCACTGACTTGAATCCGACCTTTGACCAGGGAACGAATCAGACGATCGAGCGAGCCACGTTCTTCTTCACTGATGGACTCATCAAGGATAGCAGCCATCATGCCGTAGCGGTCAGCTTTGGTAACGCGGTGAGTATCGGTGACAGTGGCAATTAATTCGTTGATAGCGCCGGGGAGAAGATTAACTTGAAACATGGGATTATTTTGAACTCGACACCTTAATCATCTCGTGATTTCTCCTAAGAGCAAGTGATGGTGCTGGTTGTTTCCCGTGATAATACTGAGAATATTGGGTGAACCAAGTCCGTGTTACCAGTGATCGAAGTCACAACATTGAAACCAATGCAGCGGTGGAACAACTACAACCCACCTTCCGCCCTTTGAGTGTGTGAGTTATATCAAATCTGCCCTTCATCGGAATTATCCATCTCTCTTCCCTTCCTCTGTATCCTCTGCGTTCTCTGTGGTTTAAACATTCCGATCTAACGGGAATTGATATCAAAGGGCCCGACGTGGGGTGTAGGACAAGAGAAAAATGATAATTTGGCACATTAAGTACGGAAGAGAAGGTATTAGGTCTCTTGACGGGAAGAAATCAGCTTTTCCCGGTTAACGTTTCTCAGCTTCGCCAATGAGAGTAAAAGCGGCCCAATCTACAGGATTAGGATGTTTGACCAGTGTTACCAGCATGGCCTTCCGCAGCGCTTGGGCAATATCAGGGGTTAGCTGCATCTGTCGATAAAATTCCGCCATCAACTCGGCTGTTGATTCGTCAGATACTGACCACAGAGAAACTACAACACTCGGAACGCCTGCTGCAATAAACGAGCGTGATAAACCAATGATGCCATCACCAGTAATACGACCGCGGCCCGTATTGCAAGCACTCAAAACGATGAGTTCGGCATTCAACCTCAAATTGAAAATTTCGCTAGCAGTGAGTAAACCACTGTCACCCTTGCTTGGCGCAAGCGCGATGACTCCAGGTACCCCCAATTCCTCTACGTCATCCAGGATGCCGTGAGTTGCTAAATGCACTATGCGCGATCGCTCTATTTGCTGTAAAACTGCTACTTTTGTCGCTTTGTCGCCTGTGAGCGGTTCAGCATTCAAAAGCTGAGCAATCGCGATCGCTTCGGCTTCAGAGTGTGGGAGTGATGACAGTTGTTGAGGAGGTTGGTTCGTCGTAAAGGCAACACTTGGCATGGTAGGATTCCCAACGACTAGCGCACCTTTTCCTGAAGCAAGCTGTTGCTGTTTCTTGGTTAAAGACAGCACTTGAATTGAAGGCGCTGTTAAAATAGTATGTTTTTCTATCAAGTAGTTTCCCGAAGTATCTTGCAACGCGGCAAAGGGAACTAAGAACAAAGATTCATGAGGAATAAAGGTAATTCGCGACGCTGGATCTTGAGGTAGAAGGTCAGCAATTGGTTCGATCAGTAGTTGATAAAGCTCTTGCAATGACGTGTCTAAAAATCGTTGCTCGACAATAGGCCTGGTTCTGGTGGGATTTGTAGCTGGTTGGGATCGCTGCTTGTTTCGCAGGCAACTGGGAATGAAGCAACGACCTTGAGTAATCAAGGCTTGTAATGAAGTTTTTTCCTCAGCCAAACCTTTCAAGCTGATACGACGAAATTCAATTTGTCCGGTTGGCTGCGTTACCCAGATATAAAGGTCTGAATCTTGCTGTTTTCTTTGACCATCAGCTTCTACAACTTCTTTGATAATCGAGTAAGAAACAAAAGTGGAATTGTGTTCCTTAGCGATTTGCTGAATTTCCTGGATGTTGATCGGTTTTATTTGATTTTCCGATGACTTTAGGGTAGCCTGTGCTGACTGGGAAGAAAAACGGTTGGTCAATAATCTAACAAAAGCTTGCGCCCGTCCCCGCTCTGCTATTTCTAGCGCTTCGTTATGCTGATTTTGATTAGCAAGCACTTCTTGTAACGTACTATAAGTTGTTTCTTGGGTCTCAAAAATTGAAATTAAATTGAGGTCGTTATTATTTAAGTTTGACCGCAGAGATTCCCAAATTTCAATAGCTGAAAACAAAGCTTTGATAGCTTCGGCTGGTTGCTTTGCTTTGTATAAAGCGTCACCTAAATTGCTGAGTGCGCGGCCTTCAGCGTGGCGATCGCTCAGTTCTCTGGCAATGGCTAAACTCTGTTGGTAAGACTCAATCGCTTGACTATAGTTTTTGACAGCATAGTAAGCAATTCCTACATTTTCTAAAGCGCGACCTTGAACGAAACGATCGCGCAGTTCTAAGGCGATCGCTAAACTTTGTTTCTGCTCATCAATTGCTTGGGCATAATTCGTCAGGGAATAGTGTACTAATCCTAAATTACTCAAAGCAAGGGCTTCGCCTCGGCGATCGCGCTGCTGTTTAGCGATGGCTAAACTTTGCTCTTGATATTCTACTGCCCTTGTATACTCTTTTTTGGCGTAATAAACTAATCCCAAATTTCTTAGGATACTCGCTTCTAAATCAGCCGATTTTAGGGAGTGTGCTACTTCCAAACTTTGCTCGTAGTATTCGATTGCTTTTTTATAATTGCCAATCGCGCCGTAAGCAGCTCCCAAACCAATAAAAGCTTGTCCCTTTCCCAATAAATCGGCCCTGGATTCCGCTTGTGCTAAGCGCTGCTGCTGGTAAGAAATTGCTTTTTCATAATCTCCGATTGCGTAGTAAGTTGCGCCTAGATTGTTGAGCGCGTAGCCGAACCTAGCGTCATCGCGGGAGAGTCTCGCCAGCTCTAAATTCTGCTGGTAGCAGGCGATCGCTTTGCTGTAGTCTTTCGGCGCAGTTTGGAGGGGCACTCTTGCCTGCTGCCCCAATAATTGTTCCTGAGTTAAGCACTGAATGGCACTCGGTGTCAGGCTTGCTAAGCCATTGTTTAGAGGTGCGAGTCCAGGGAACTGAAAGCCAGGTGGTGCTGGTGGTTCTGGTGGCACCGGGGAAGGTATGAAGACTGATGGTTCTGGTGGCACCGGGGAAGGTATGAAGACTGGTGGTTCTGGTGCCACCGGGGGAGGTATGAGCGGTGGTGGTTCTGGTGGCAGCGGTAGTGGTTCTGGCTGCGGAGGAGGTAAGAGCGGTGGTGGTTCTGGTGGCAGCGTGGTAGGGCTCGGTGTCAGCGGGGGAGCCAACTCCAGCGAAGGATTTGGTGGATTGCTAAGGAAGCTGATCTCACCTGCCTTGATTCCGCTAGTGTTGATGTTGCCCGAACTGATGTTGCCTTCTGCATAAAGGATGACGCTACCTCCGTTTCCAATGAAGCTAGAGGTTGTAATTCCACCGATGGTGATCGCGTTTGCCCCATACAGGAAAATTGACCCACCGTTACCGACTATCGAGGAAGCGTTCAAGGTGCTAGCGCTCGTATTGATACTTCCGCCCGTGCTGTAGAGGGTAATATTGCCGGCATTGCCCGTTAAAGTTGAAGTATCCAGGTTTTCCGCAGCGATGTCCCCGGACGCTACCAACGCGATATCTCCGCCATTTGAAGTAATGGATGCTGCTTGAATGCTGTTTGCAGCGCCTAAAAAAACTGAACCTGCGATCGCGATATTGCCAACTTGAATGCTGGCAGGTGAAGAACTGGCGGGTACTAGAGTGCTGTTTCCAGTGAGGGGAGTGGGTAGGTTGCCAGCCGTAAAAACCAACTGCGGTCGATCGCTAGATGCGGAACTGATAGCGATATCACCGGATGCGATCGTGCCTTTTGCTTGCACTCCCAGAGAAGCGCCTGCGTAATTACCAAAAGTGACGTTTCCGCCTGAAACGATCGTAGAACCGCCTGAACTTGCGAAGTTGCCGGGGCTACCTTGAAGTGTGCCAATTGAGAAATCGCTGCCAGCTCTGAAGAGGGCATCACCGGATACAGTACCGTTACTGGTAAGGGTAATGCGGCCGCCAGCACTCAGTAAGCTTTGGGAGTGATTGCGAGCCTGGATGTCTATTTGGCGATCGCCCTGCACGGTTAGGTTTCCACCCGCATTAGTAACAAAAGAGTTAGCCACGCTGTCGCGGATACGGACATTTTCCCCCGCTTGCAATTTCAAGTCACCGGTTGTTTGTAATTGCCTGTTTACTAGGGTCAGGTTGCGCGCGGCTGACACAGTAGCCGTTTGAGCAGACACTGCTAAATTTTGGTTCGCACCTGTTGCCTGAGTGTCGGCGATCGCCACATCGCCAGCTTCTACCTGCAAGTCTGAATTCGTTAGCTGTACGCTTCCGTCGCTGTTAACTGTAACGCCTGTAGCGTTACTGCTACCCCCTGTCAGCAGTTGAGACAGGGTGAGGGGACTAAACGGCACAGAAGCAGAATCTAGATTAGAAGAGGGGGAAATTTCTAAACTCAGCAGATGTCCTGCTTGAGAAATGCGGACTAAGTTTTTTCCGGGCACCGATGCGATCGCAATTTGCCCCGACGGTGCTGACAAAGTACCGGGGCTGAAAACTGTTCCGCCTATTAAAGCTAGCGTTTGCCCGTTAGGTACGCGCAGTTGACCGAAATTTGCGATCGCCCCTGGCTGAGCTGTACCAAAATTTAAAATGCTTGGCGTTCCTATCAGCATAGCGTATTCATTAACGCCAACTGCCTGAAACCAATTGTTGCCGAATCCGATTCCGGTTGCTGTTGTTGCCAAGAATGAACCAGGCACGTTCAGTTGAGCGTTGGAACCAAAAACCATCCCCGCCGGATTCATCAAAAATAAGTTAGAATTACCGCCTATTACTTGAATTAAACCGTTAATATAAGAAGCATCGCCACCCACAACTCGCCCTAAAATATTGCGGATATTTGGCTCAGAAATAAAGTTGACAATTTGACCGTCTGTGAGTCCAAACTGCTGAAAGCTATGGAAGAGATTAGTGCCGTCTTTGGAGCGCTGTCCCCCGTTGATATTAAATTGATTGCCGGAGGTATTAACAGCAGTTCCTGTGCCATCGGGAGACGGAGTAATTTGCTGTCCTGTAGCCGCAGGTGAGGACAGTAAAAAACCTAAAGATACCACCCAAGTACAAGTCAACAGTTGCTGTTGATATCTTTGATTTATGATTGTTATAATCATTAGACTTCTCCCTACAATAAAAGTTTTGCTGAGTACGCTTAAATTATAATAAAACTTTCTCCTCAAAAAACATGAGTGGAGTTTAAGCTAAGCACGTTAAAAAGAGCCCTCGTAACTCAACGGGCGAACGTTTCTAGAACCCATTTGAGAGCTAAGCGGCTGCAAGCCTGATCAGCATCAGCCTAATAACAATAGTCATGAGAGTTTTTAGTTCCTAGTCTGAAACCCTTGATTTTTCCTTGGTAGTTCGATTGCCGAATCGCCTTGAAAGCCATATTCTACGGTTAGTTATCAAAAAGTATCCGCAGTCTTGTAATAAAACAAAGATTAACCTTGGCACTCGCATCAACCAGAGTTCTCTCAAAATTACTGACGAGGATTTTGCACGTCTCTATCCAAGCATTTGCCCGTTCTCTTCCCCTACCTTGTCACAACCCGAAAAAACAAGGATTTGAGGATGCTCCACTCTTCGTCTGTGAGGCTGGTAGAGTATGGCATAACTGCTGGATACGAATTTTGCAGTCACTTTACTTATATACAGCAAAAAATGTCAAATGCGTTCTATAAAAGCGATCGCCCTTCCCACTCCCCCATCCCCTGAAGCCCGTAAAGCGTACCTATCCCAGAGGGAATCCCCCTTTTATCCAAAATCAAAATAAGTAGACAGACAAAAAAATTAGTCCGCCTACTTAATCGCTAACTACAAATCACTCCCACTCGATCGTTCCCGGTGGCTTAGAAGTAATATCGTAAACCACTCGGTTTACCCCCTTAACCTCATTCACAATGCGGTTCGAGATCAGTTCCAACAAATCATAAGGAACCCGCGCCCAATCAGCCGTCATCCCGTCTTCACTCTTAATAAACCGCAGAACAATCGGGTAAGCATAAGTGCGCTGATCGCCCATCACCCCTACACTGCGAATCGGCAGCAAAACTGCAAAAGCTTGCCAAAGTTCACCGTACAATCCGTGCCGGTTAATTTCTTGGCGAACAATGAAGTCAGCATCCCGCAAAATATTTAGTCTCTCTGCGGTAACTTCTCCTATGATCCGAATCGCCAATCCCGGGCCGGGGAAAGGTTGTCGGTTCACGATTTCTTCGGGAAGCCCGATCGACCGGCCAACTTTTCGCACCTCATCCTTAAACAGTTTTCGCAGCGGTTCAATCAGCTTAAATCGCAAATCTTTCGGCAAACCGCCGACGTTGTGGTGGCTTTTAATTTTAACAGCAACTCGCTCGCCGCTTTTCGGGTCTGCATTAGTGTCAGCCGACTCAATCACATCAGGATAAAGAGTACCTTGTGCGAGGTAGTCAAAGGGGCCCAGACGCTTCGATTCTTCTTCAAATACGTTAATAAATTCGTGACCTATCCGCTTGCGTTTTACTTCAGGATCGGTTATTCCTTCAAGTTGAGCTAAAAAGCGTTCGCGAGCATTAACATACTCAACATCAATGTGGAATTGCTCTTTAAATAATTTTACCAACCGTTCTGGTTCATACTTCCGCATAAACCCTTGGTCGATAAACATACAGGTAAGTTTGTCGCCGATCGCCTTGTGCAGCAAGAAAGCCAAAGTAGAAGAATCTACACCACCGGATAGAGCCAGCAAAACTCGTTTATCCCCCACTTGCGCGCGAATTTCGCGAATCGATTCCTCCACAAAAGTAGCTGTCGTCCAAGTCGGTTCGCACTCGCAAATGTGGTAAACAAAGTTGCGAATTAAAGCTATTCCCCCGATCGAGTGAACTACTTCTGGGTGAAACTGAACCCCGTACAAATTTTTCTCGTGGTTAGCAACAGCAGCACACGGAGTATTGTCCGTGTGAGCGAGGATCTCAAAACCCGAAGGCAACTCGGAACAGGAGTCTCCGTGGCTCATCCACATCGTGCTGCCTTCTTCGACATTTGTCAGCAAATCTGTAGGATCGTCAATAAATAGCGATGCCTTGCCGTATTCGGCTAACTTAGCCCGTTCAACCTTTCCTCCGAGTTGCTTTACCATCAACTGCATCCCGTAACACACTCCCAACACCGGTATTCCCAAATTCCAAATTTCTGGGTCGCAGTGGGGAGCTCTTTCATCGTATACAGAACTCGGGCCTCCTGACAGAATAATTCCTTTAGGATTGATAGCTTTTAACTGTTCTGCCGTAGTTCGGTAAGAAATAACTTCTGAATATACTTGAGTTTCGCGAATGCGGCGAGCGATCAGTTCGGAATATTGCGAACCGAAGTCGAGAATCACTATGATCTGGCGATCGATCTGCTGCAGAAAAGAGTTGGTGAGAACGGATTCAGTTTCTATTTGAGTAGTCACGGTTATTGCGTAATTGCTAAGTGCTAATTGGGCAGAAAGTAGCGGAGGTATCTGTCGCGGTCTCAGTACAATTCTAAGGAAGGCGAGGAACCATTAGTCGCTAGAAATAAATCTTATTCATACTAGATTGCTGTCAGCGATGTTAGTCGATTAATCGGGCACAGGGCAAGCATAGATTTACTTCGAGCCTTACCCTAATTAATTGAATTCTTACTTCAGAAATAAATTCCCGAAGCAACCTAGTATAATTAAGGTTTAGGGACAGAGAATTATTACTTGTTAAATATTATCCCTGACCGATGTTTTAAACAGAATTCAGGGATATTCACACTACATTAACAAATTTGGGTCAAAAATGTATCTCCTATATCACTTTTAACAATAATTTTGCGATCGCGCCCGAACATCACCGAGCCCACGGGGATGTGCAAGTTAGTGTGAGTAAAAATGCAATCCGATGAGCGCAAGTCTATTTGTCCGGCAATGTCGCCGTAAATTCGATCGACCCAATTGCTCCCAAACTCGGCGTCTAAAGCCCGCAATTGCCCAAGAGCCTCTTCGGCTGTCGCTGCAGCAAAAATTGCGGAACACGCATCGGCAGGCATTCCAGCTTTAGCACAGTAAGCTGTGAGAATTTCCCTGCGCGCGTCAGCCAAGTGGTGGTGAGTGTGAAAAATCCCCGCCGCCAATTTCATCAGTTTCCCGTGATAGCCAAACAGCAAAATTGACTGCACGCCCTGATATCCTGCCTCTACCAGCAGCGGGCCGAGCCAGTTAGCGGTTTTGACGAGCCTATCAGGATTAATCCCCAGTTGTCGCGCCAAATCCAAGCCGTTTTCGCCGATGCAGAAAACCAAACAGTCAAACAGTTCGGCTTTTTGTTGCAGTTGTTCGCGGTAAAGTTCCAACTGTCCAGGCGCACTCAGTGGTTGAGAAATTCCCGTTGTACCCAGCAGCGAAAGTCCTTCTACCACGCCAAAAGCTTCGTTAGAAGTGCGGGTGGCTAGTTGTCGCCCAGACGGCAGAATCAGAGTGACAGTAATTTTTTCTCCCCGTGCGAGTTTTAGGCTCAGATTCGATCGCAGCAGCCGCATTGCGTAATCATAGATCGCCGCCCCTCCACCGACTGTGTGACGCCCTATACCTTCACCGCCGAGAATCACAATCTGCTCTTCCTCTCCCCGATTCTCTCCCTCTCTCTCCCTCTCTCCCTCTTCCCAATTCCCCAATTCCACCATTGCCCAAACGGGGGTATTGCGAGTCAGATCGAGATTGTCCCCCGGATCGGAGCGAGTTACTCCTAAAGCGGTATTAGTTTTGAGTACAGACGCCTGTTCGATCGGAATTTCTGCCGTTATTTGCGGTTCCAGTAAATTTACTGATACGCTATCTAGAGACTGAATACCCTCACGCAAGCACCGCAAAGCTGCAAGTGCGGCCGCACAGGCAAATACTGGCAATGTATACCCGGATACAGGTTGAGTTTTAGTCACGCTCAAATGCAGAAATCTGTAAATTTGCGGGCGATCGACATCACGCCTTAGCACTGATAGCCCTCAAACATTTAAGTTTAATTGTAGGGTTTGTTATTATAAGCAGTTCGCGTAATTTTTGTCAACTATAATTTTGTCCTGTGAGTTGCCTTGAAGCAAGCCACACTTTTGTGGAGCTTGACTAAATTGCCAAATAGTTTGCTAAAATTCTCCATAGTTAATCATTGAGAGGAAGTTTTGTGTTTGCTGTCAAACGAGCGCTCAAACTGAATAACAACGAAGCGACTTTGATGGCAAGACACGCAGGATTCCGGCGCGTAGTATTTAACTTTGGGTTAAGCTTGCGGACTCAAATGTATAGCGAGGGAAAATTCACAGACTCGAAGGTGATCAACGAAGTTAAAAAAGTTCTTACCAACCACGTCAAGAAACAGCCTGAATTTGGCTGGATGAACCAGTTGTCTAGTCGAGTTTATCAAAATGCTTTAATTGACTTGAAAGATGCTTTTAGTCAGGGTAAACGCATCTAAATTAATTTGACAAACACCTAAATTTGTGCATTGCTAAATAACTAAAAAAACTTTCTAAAAATCATTATTTTTCACCACATTTAAGCAGATTAAATCAGAACCTTAAGATTTTCTAAACTTCTTAAAGCCGGATAATTTTCCTTCTTAGATAGGTGTTAGATTTCGAGCATTAACTGGCAGAGTTTAAAATTTTAACTAAATAATTATTGTCCATTGCCGCTCGATACCGTTTCATTTTTAGACTTTGTTTGGAAATTTTTTCTTGTTTTAGTAAATTTATAGCCAAGCGACGTAGAAGTGCAAAATTTTCGGGAGAGTTCTGTTTCCTAATCCGGCTTTCATCTTCACAAAATGTCACATCAAGCGTCCAATGTAAGCTATTTTCAATGCCCCAATGACTGCGGATAGCCCCAGCAATTCTCTCAGCATTACTGCTTAAACTACTCAAGTAAAAACGAGCTTCTGTGGTGGTTTTATTCCACAATCGTCGTTCACTAACTATCATGACAACTGTTTTTAGTCCCGTCCATAACTCTTGATTATGCAGAGGTGGTAACTCGGATACATCCACAGTCCAGACTTGTCTTTTTTCCACTCGATGATGTCCGGCTTCTACTTGTTCATAATAATCATACTTTTTGCCTAAATAATCTGCTTCTTGAGCTACTTCAAACCACTCTTTCACGGCTTTGTATAGGAGTTGTTGATTCCCTTTTAAAGCTAAAATATAATCTCCTTTTTTCTTAATAATCAGAGATGTTATATTTTTTTGACAGCCCATAGCATCTATAGTTATTACACTTCCGGCAATTTCTAACATTTCTATTAATTCCGGAATCGCTGTCAGTTCATTGGATTTTTTATCGACTTTTTTTTGTCCTAAAACCAATTGATGAGATGAAGACCAGGCTGTAACTATATGTAGCGCTTT
>NZ_JAUBVE010000113.1:0-12849 GCF_036705715.1 Microcoleus sp. AT3-D2
TCTTAACTTGTTTGTAACTCATTTTAGATTAGTTGAATTTCTATCTATTTTACAACTCTCTCAGACTTTCGCAGGAGCTCTAATGAAATTAACCCCGAATAAGCGCCACTTTTATCAACGGGGGATGAGGGCTGCAACTCAGATTAGGCTTAGCTCTTAGCTCTCTTTGTCACCCCCCAGGCAAATTATTGTCACTGAAAACAACCGGGATGCAACTTGAGATACTCTCTACTAATTTTCAACAAAAATAAAAATTAAAGTTAAACAAGTTAGACTAAAAAAAGTTTGATGGCTTTGATTTTTCAAAAATATCAGTAAGATGAATCACATCTGCGGAATGTGGGGTAAAAGTTGGGGGTATCGAACCCCCAACTTTTATCCCCATTCCTCTCACTACTGTTAAAGCAGTCGAACCCAAATCTGCACCTGATATCGAACCCCCAACTTTTACCCCCATTCCTCTCATACTCTCCCGTTGCGGTGAAATGTGAGGCTCCTGCGGAATTAGTTGAACTTTCCTAACTAATGCTCGAACTGCTATACTGGTTTATTTAGGTGTGGCTAAATTCCTCTTTAATAGCTATTTTACCGAATCCCAGTGCAGGTAAAAGCCGCCCAGTAAAAAGGGTGATAAAAAGGCTTTGATTCTTGACAAAATTTATCTAAATTTTCGCGAGATCGATAAATCTGTTGACCAATTTTATCATACTTTTTGTATTCTTCATCCCATTGCCGATAATCTGAGGAACCGGATGAGCAAGCCTTTCGTTCTGCCTGGGATATTTTGCGGAGCGCGTCGGTTTCTTTAAGTTTCTCTTTCAAAAGTTCTGTGAGCTGGGGTTTATAACTAGCAGCTAAGGTATGGCCCGTAAGCTCTCGCAATTTAACTTGAGCTTGTCTAATAGCTTCTGGGCGATTCTTTCCCTGCTGCCACTCTTGATAGTAAAAGATCGAGAAAAGCGCTGTCGCTAAATCATCGACAGCCCAAAGCGTACTGATAACACTTCTGGCTCCCGCTGACAAGAAAGCTGTAGAAAAAGTAAGGATATCGCCCGTAAATTCAGTCAATCCCAATCCTGTTTCACAGCAGGAAAGAAATACATCCGACAACTGAGGGAGACGCCATGCAGGAGTCATTAGCTGACCTAAAGTAATGCAGCCATCTCCTAAAATTAATGTCGATTCTAAGGGATTGTCAAAGCGCGACTGGGCGTGATGGCTAGAGTGGAGGATTTGGACGGTTTGCGCCAGTTCTCGATAGTTACTAACTGTAGCTTGATGGCGACCTTTTAAACGTCGATTGTCTGGGATGCTATAAAGAACTGCCAGTTGCTCTCCTTCAAAACTGGCGCAAGGTAAGTCGCCCGTCGCATCTTCAATAGTGCCACAGTTTAGGTTATTGCCTAAAGAAGGGCGTTGCTGGCAGAACTCTAGCACTTGACAACTAGGTGCGTAACGAATCAGAAATTTGTCTCCTAAATATCGGTTGTCTCCGATGGGTAGTGCAGCGAAGGGGATTTGGTGAAGGGCAAAATGAGGAACTATAATCAGTTCAGAAATTCCTTCTAAATGCCATAAGATTAGATCCTTCAAATTTAACAGTTTTGCGATTTCAGCTAGCATCCCAACTAACTCTTCTTTCCAAGAATCTTTATCGTTAACATATTGTCCTAACCAATTTTGGAAAATCCATCCGTGCAAAGCCTCAAATCCTAAACTAGCACAACTTTGCAGGGTAATCTCGTTTTGCCGCACGACGAATATCAAGGTGTCGCTAACAGTGGCGTAAAAGCTAATAATGGCAGTAGTGGGTTTGTCGATCAGCTTCTGGATGGATGGGAATTTGAGAGGATTAACTCGAATTTGACCAGCCAGCACCGGATCTAAACGACGGAGTTGTTCCCAAATTAGGAGCTTTTCAGCTTCCAGATCAGCTATTGTTTGATTGTAAGCTGCTAGTGCTGCGCGACTGTTATCAAGTTTGCTGTTATCAAAGTCGTTGGTAGGTTGATTGCGCCCTCGTTCCTTGTCAATTTGTTGCTGTAGGCGTTCAAAATCTTGTAAATACTGTTGAATTTCAGCAGGAATTTCTGCACTTGAGTAGAGATCATTGCTTGCCATCAAGTCTACGAGGCGTTTAGAGCGCGATCGCTCTACATATTCAACAGCTTTATCTAACTGCTTGTTATTGATGCAAGCTTGCACGATGTTGGCATAAAGATCGATCGCCTCTGACAAAATTTCTTGGCGGCGCAATTCCGAAGTTGCCCAAGTACGGCTGGTTTCTACGGCTTCGATCGCGATACCGTATCCCTCAATGGCTAACTGCCAATCTCCCATTACAAATGCTATTTTTCCAAGGGTTTCTCCAGCGTTAAAGCATTCAAATGGAAAAGCTGTTGGCGTGCAAACTTTCAAAGCAGATTGATAAGATGCGATCGCTTTTTCGCGTGATTCAACCATGAAGTAACATTTACCCAGATTCATTTGAGTCATAGCCCACTCTCTAGAAAAATCATCGGGGTTAAAGACTTTTAAAGCAGCTTGATGGGCAGCAATAGCCATTTCTAAATTCTCATTTCGATCGCCCTTACGTCGATGCACGTAAGCGTTGCCCAAATTAGTTTGCACTCCTGCCCAATCTGCGGGAAAAGCGTCTTGAGTATAAACTTGTAATGCTGCTTTGTTAGCTGCGATCGCCTTTTCCATATTTTCTACCGCATCTCCATGAAGTCGATGGCGGTAAGCAGAGGCAAGATTCGTTTGAGTTTGCGCCCAAAGTTCCGGGAATTCTTCGCGGGTGCGGAATAACAGGCCGTTTTGATAACAAGCGATCGCTTTTTCCAAGTTTTCCGCCTTGTCGCCGTAGATGCGATCGCGATAAATAAGACCTAAATTGTTTTGAAGTTGAGCCCATGCTTCAGGCATTGCTTCGCGGGTGTAAACTTCCATTGCTGTGCAACAAGCGATTCTTGCTAATTCTGCATTCTCTAACCGATCTCCGCGAATTCGGTTGCCATAAGCAATAGCCAAATTCTTTTGAATTTCTGCCCACATTATGGGACGAGATTCGCGAGTCAATACTTGTAGGGCATTTTGGCAGCAGGCGATCGATCGTTCTAGATTTTCGGCGCGATCGCCCTTAAAACGGCGGTGATAAGCATTACCGAGAGAGTTTTGACAAGCTGCCCACTGTTCTGGAAAAGCTTCGTAGGTTAAGACGGTGACAGCAATTTCGTAACCTGCAATGGCAATCTCTAAATTATTGGCTTCATTTCCTTTTTTAAATTCATGGATGCAGTAGCTCAAAATCATAAGGCGAGCAGCGATTCCTTTTTGCCCTTTGGGTGGCACTTCCGATAGTATTGCAGACGAGTGATATCGCAACACCTTAACAAAGTGTTCATCAAGTTGCTCTTGGTTAGCTTCAAGCAAGAGGTTAATTTCTCGCGCTATCCTTTGGTCAACCGTTTGAAAATTCCTGTGACTCTCTGAAATAGCGTCTAATAATTGAAAGAATAAACGATCGCGAGTTTCCTCTTGGATGGAATCCCATTGTGATGTCTGGCGTTTTGTCGCTGGGGGAGTTTTCTTCTGGCCGAATCCTTTTGCCATATTCTTTACAGGTTACGAAGGGAGACTACATATATACATCAGCCATCCGCTCCAAAATTACGCAGCCTCCCTCCATATTTCTGCTAACTTCTCCAGCAGTGCTTCGGCTAAATCTTGTAAATCAGTGTCAGCGCTATCTACACTTTCACGAGTAAACTCCCCTCCTGCGCTACTTCCGGCTAACATCTCTCCCCCTGCGTACCGCCACTCGTACTCGTCGCAAGTTCGATAAATACGCTCTAATTGGGCAACAATATTGCTCTGCGATTGAGTTTGGATCGTAGAGCGCACCTGTACCGCCACTGGATCGTCAGTTTCTAAGAAGGCGATCGCTTCTTCTAAACGAGTAATCTGTTCGATTAAATTGTCGATCGGCATCAGTTCTGCTACTGCTATTTGTTGCGGTGGATTTGAGCTATCTAAGCTGGGAGCAAATCCCAATAGTTGTACGGAGTCAAGGCGATCGCTAAACTGTACTCCCACATATCCAATCCGATTTTCTATTACTTCTTCGGGTAAGAATATAGTTGTTTCACCAGGTAAAACTGGGCGGCATTCTAAGGAGCCAATACCTGGGATTACCAAGTCAGCGACATTAGCTAGCGCCGTTTTTGCTGGATTGAAGCTATCGGAAGAATTAAAATCTGTTTCAATTTGCAGCCATTTAAAATAGCTGTGAACCGCGTAAACTGCCAGTGCATTCAAGTAAACTCGTTTTCCTTTTTGGACTGTACTTTGAACGGCTGCCAACTGTCGCGCCATTTCGTGAGCTTTTAATTCTAGCGGTACTGTTAACAGAGGTAGTTCTGCGATGTTCATGGTTGTGGTTCCTGTTTATATCCTAGAGTGCGAGCTATTTCTTGCAACGAGGGTTCGCATTTTCTCTTCCAGTGAGAATTCAGGGTTGTGTACCTAACGTTTAACTCTTTTGCTAAGTCTTGAAATTTGTCAGGAGGGTCTTTTAACACTCTTCTTTTGCTGAGAAATTGGCAGTTACACTCCGGGTAAGAACGAGGGTGGCTATTTTTTAGCTGGCCTTCTGGATCTTGCTCAATGTAAAGTTCTAGTTGGAGACCAATTCGCTGAATGGTTTCTTTCTGAGCAATTTCGATCGTGCCATCCAACCCGCTGAGCGTAAGATCGGGTAATAGTTCGAGCCGAGTTGTTTCCCCAGCATCTACCGCAATCGGAGCATCTAAACTAATTGGAGCATCTTTGTCAGGAGAGTACAAATCTTGAATTCGCCAACCCAGGTAGACGTTGATCCAGTTAAGCAAACTTTTTGAAACAGAAGATTGGCGCGGCTCAAATTTAGCAATCTCGCGACTAACCCATTCAAAAGTACGATTGAGGGCTTCAGGATAATCTGGATGAGATGACTTTTTGAGTCCTGGTAGTTGTTGAATTTGCAATAACAGCTTGTTGATGGCTGTTCGCCATTTTTTGCTTGGGGCTGGGTGTTGGCGCACCTCTGCAATTAGAGCGCTTAACCGTCGATCTAGGTCATCCATGCGACTTTTTTGAGGAGCAAGTTAGTTAGTCTATTAGCTATGAAAATTCGCGATCGTGCGAAAATCCTAAGCTATTTTCTCATGTGGTTGAGCTCTTTGTGTGCGTAAGTTCTTGCCGGGAGGGGGGAACAGGCTATTTCCACGCGAATTATTGCAACTGAAGCAGGCTAAACGCAGGTTATAGAGCGCGTTAGACCCGCCTAAGCTTTTCGGGAGTAAGTGTTCGATAGTTCTTTCAGATTTCTGCATCGACTTGTTGCACCAGTGGCATTGATTTCCGTACAGTTCCAGAAGTTGGCGTCTCTTGTTGCGTCTTGAAGCTGGGGACATAAAGCTTTGGGAGCCTCACGGCTGTTACGTGTTCATTTACGTATCAGCTCCCTGCTAAAAATTTACGCAGCAGTTTCTAACAGAGGGATAACATTTGCCTTAAGTCTTTTCATCACATTGAAATGAACTTAAATACCCAGCTATACGTCTTTCGCTTGTTGTATAAGAGAGTCGGTGATTTTGTGAGAAGTTAAATTTTTAATCTGATGACGATTGCTCAAAAGTTTGAAAAAGCGAGATCCCTTTCTTCCCACACTATATATAGTGTGCCTGCGTCCAGGACTGTAAATGTACGATCGCCCCTCAGTTTCAGCGCCCCGCGTCCTGTTACACTGAAATCCTGCGGTTGCGTGCGATCGACCCTTCGGAAAAAAAACTAAACTTCTGTAGCCTGCGATACATTTATTTGGTTAATGATTGTTTAAACTCTCCAAGTGTAGATTGTGTACTCTCCATAATTCTCCAAAACCCCTAAACGAGTGCGTTGTTTGCTGGACTGCGATTTATCGATCGTCGAACCGTTAAAAACCATAAGTAGTTTTGATCTGAATTAATCGGAATTGATTCGCACAAAAATTTTGAGCTGACCAGAGTGAAGATTAGCTACTAAATCTGTGCAGCGCAGGCATCTATCATGTTGACTCAAATGAGTACAGGCTCTTGTCATCTATTTTCTTGCTAATAACCGAAATCCAACCGCATCTCACACTGGATTGTCACACCCGATGGACGGCGAAGTGATTGAGCCTCGCTCCTCCAATCTTTTAGAGTCTGCCAAAAAAGGCATTCTCCGAAAAGTTAGCTTTGACTAAAAACGTTGGGTGAATCCAACATATTTGTCAATCGTTAGACTTTTGCTAACATCTATTTTTTCTCAACTACTCGTCCTGCAATCCCCATAAAAATAACCATGAGTGGAAACCAATCGCGCGTTCAAGCAATTTCTCAAATCGTCAACCGCAAACTGATGCCGGCCCGGCCTCCCAAGCGGCTCGAAGATATGTGGGCAACAGACGTTTTTACTCTGAGCAAGATGCAAGAAAGTCTGCCCAAAAGCATTTTCAAATCAGTAAAAAACACCGTTCAAACTGGCCAAAAACTCGATGATTCCGTAGCTGATGTAGTTGCAGCAGCAATGAAAGATTGGGCTATTTCCAAAGGAGCCCTGTACTACGCCCACGTATTTTACCCGCTCACCAACAGCACCGCCGAAAAGCACGACGGTTTCATCTCAGTGCAAGGCGACGGCTCCGTCATCTCAGAATTTGCAGGCAAAGTTCTAGTACAAGGCGAACCCGATGGCTCCTCATTCCCCAACGGCGGCATTCGCTCCACTGCCGCCGCTCGCGGATATACAGCCTGGGATGTCACCAGCCCTGCTTATGTCATGGAAACAGACAACGGCATGACCTTGTGCATTCCTACTGTTTTCATCTCCTGGACAGGTGAAGCCTTAGACAAAAAAACCCCGCTTTTGCGTTCCATTGCCGCAATGAACAAAGCAGCAACCCGAGTGTTAAAGCTATTAGGAAATACCGACGTTGCTCCGGTCAATTCCAGTTGCGGTTCCGAACAAGAATACTTCCTGGTAGATGCCAATTTCACCACCAGCCGCCCCGATTTACTGCTAGCAGGTCGCACGCTTTTCGGCAAACCTCCTGCCAAAGGTCAGCAATTTGACGATCACTATTTTGGAGCGATTCCAGAGCGCGTTCAAGTCTTCATGCAGGAAGTAGAAGAAAGAATGTACCGGCTGGGAATTCCTGCCAAAACCCGCCACAACGAAGTAGCTCCCGGTCAGTTTGAAATTGCACCAGTTTTTGAAGCAGCAAACGTCGCCAGCGACCACCAACAATTAACCATGACAATTCTTCGCAACACAGCGAAGAAACATGGTTTTATGTGTTTGCTGCACGAGAAGCCTTTCGCCGGCATTAACGGTTCCGGCAAACACGTCAACTGGTCGGTCGGGAATGCCACCCAAGGAAACTTATTAGACCCCGGCGATACACCGCACTCGAACATACAATTTCTAGTGTTCTGCGGCGCTGTGATTCGCGGAGTTCACAAATACGGCCCGCTGTTGCGCGCGGTAGTTGCGACTGCCAGCAACGACCACCGATTGGGTGCAAATGAGGCTCCGCCAGCAATTATCTCTGTCTATTTGGGTTCGCAATTAGAAGATATCTTCGAGCAAATTAGCCGGGGAGAAGTTAAGGACTCTCAAGGTCGGGGAATTATGAATTTAGGTGTAGAAACACTGCCTACTTTCATGAAGGATGCTGGAGACAGAAACCGGACTTCGCCCTTTGCCTTTACTGGAAACCGATTTGAATTCCGTGCAGTAGGTTCCGGTCAGTCTGTTTCCGGGCCGCTGGTGGCTATGAATACAATTCTTGCAGATTCTTTGGACTGGATTGCTAACAAATTAGAAAGCGATTTGGCTAACGGAACTGAACTGAATGCTGCCATCCAAACACTTCTGAAAGAAGTGATGGACGAGCACGGTGCGGTTGTATTTGGTGGCAACGGCTATTCGGAAGAATGGCACAAAATGGCCGTTGAGGAACGGGGTTTAGCTAACTTGCGGACTACGGCAGATGCTTTACCCGTGTTGAAGGAAGGATACATTGAAGACTTGTTTGAAAAGACAGGTGTTCTGACTCCCGTTGAATTGGAAAGCCGTTACGATGTTTATGCAGAGCAGTATTTGCTGGCAATTGAAGTCGAAGCAAAACTGGTATCAAGCATGGCAAAAACCATCATTTACCCGGCAGCGGTGAGGTATTTAGCTGAACTTTCCGGCACGATTTCTAAGTTGAAAGAGATTGGCATTGAACTCGAAAAGGAAAGTGCCGAAAAAGTAGCGGTGCTGGTTAAGTCGATGATGGATACTGCGAGCAAGTTGAGTGCTGCTTTGAGCAAGCACGATTTTGCTTCGACAGAAGACCATATGCAGTATGCTTCGCAAACAATTCGTCCTTTGATGGATGAGGTTCGCCAGTATGCGGATGCTCTGGAAGGTGAAGTGGCTGATGATTTGTGGCCGCTGCCTACTTATCAAGAAATGCTGTTTGTTAAGTAATCGCGAATTCGGTTAATTCCAGGTTAGAGTAGTAAGGACACGGCAGTGCCGTGTCCTTACTTGTTGTTGAGCTTAAATGAGTGTTACGCTGAATCTGTCAGAGTCATTAAATGCGAGCGAGAGTAAGAGTTCTGAAGATTGTTGAGATACCCTTCAAATAATTTCTTGGCGTAAAAAAAACTTGCCTTGCTGCGAAAAGCTCTTATGCGAATTCAATCTCTCTTGAAATACATGACTCTGGCGGCTCTAGCTCTGGTTTTTGCGATCGGTTGCAGTCGATCGACTCCGAACGTAAATTCTTCCCCTGAAGCAAGCACCTCTAGCAGCTTTAGAGTGGCAATGCTCACCACAGGCGCCAAAGACAACCAAAGTTGGGATCAAGCTTGCTTTGAAGGATTGAATCTAATCAAAAATAAATTTAATGCTGAGGTAGACATTACGGACAGTATAGACGGTGAAAATAGTGAACCTACCATTCGCAAATATGCCCAGTCAGGCTATGACCTGGTAATTGCAGCCAGTGGTGCCTATTCCACAACTGCCGAAAAGGTCGCTAAAGAATTTCCGCGAACGAAATTTG
This sequence comes from Microcoleus sp. AT3-D2, assembly GCF_036705715.1. Classification (NCBI taxonomy): domain Bacteria; kingdom Bacillati; phylum Cyanobacteriota; class Cyanophyceae; order Oscillatoriales; family Microcoleaceae; genus Microcoleus; species Microcoleus sp. AT3-D2. Next base: position 9,122 of record NZ_JAUBVE010000113.1, read on the forward strand.
CCCTGATTACAACGCATCCAGGGAATAACAAAAATTTGGGGGCTGTTGCCTTTCGATCGGGTGAGGTGGGCTACCTCACAGGCGCTTTGGCGGCCATCAAGACCAAAAGCAATAAAGTTGGCTATATTGTGGGTGAACCTTATCCGGTTTACAAAGAAGAAGAAGCCTTGTTTAGGCGGGGAGTGAAGGCAACGAATCCATCTGTTCAAGCCTCGACAGCTTTTCTAGATTCTTGGGTTGATACGGAAAAAGCCACCAAAATTGCAACGGATATGGTTGCCTCTGGAGTAGATGTTTTGACTTTCAACGCCGGTGAGGCAGGCTTAGCCGCGCTAAAAGCCGTTTCGCAAAAGCCAGGAGTCTTTGTGATTGGTAGGACAAAGGATCAGTATGAAGTGGCTCCCGGCAAAGTCCTAACTAGCGTTCTGCAGGACATTCCCAATCTGGTGCTAAATGTGGCAGTGTTAACCCAGCAAGGTCGCTGGGAAGGAAAACTTTACAAGTTTGGGCTCAAGGAAAAGATCTACGACTTTGCCCCTTTCCGTGGTAGTCTCACGTCTCAGGAAGAGGACACTTTCAAGACCATCCGAGAAGCTGTGACGACTGGCCAAATTGATGTGTCTCCTTAGTGCGCGCATTAATTGATTTACCAATATTGATCCTTAAGTCCGATGCAAAATCAACGCAACGATCGCGTTCTGCCGATTGCCAGAAGCTCCCGTTCTCATCCTTGGCAACGCTTCTTTTCTATTGCAAATCAGCTCCGGTATGGTTTGATATTTTTGGTTCTCCTGAGCTTACTGCCCACAGGTGGCTTGCTGATCTACCTCAGCTTTCAGGCGCAGATCCAGCAATCGCGATCGCTCCAAGAAGAGCGTAGTCATACAGCAGGAGGGCAGATTGATAATTATCTAGATGACTTGAAACGAAAACTCAGCTATTTAGCTAGGGTCAAAGGACTCACAAACTTTCAACCTCAAGTGCAGCAGAGCCTGTTGGAAGGGTTGACTCGTCATAATGATGCTTATGAAGCCGTTGCCATTTTGAACCGGAAGGGGCAAGTTGTCGCGTCAGTTTCACCCTACGAACCGCTCAAGTTAGAAAATCCCGCCAATTCGCCACTGTTTATTCGTGCCTTCAAACAACAGGAAGATTATGTCAGTCCTGTAGAAATCAATCCTCGAACCAACCAACTAACAACCATTATGGCGGTTCCGATTCGGAATCAGCGAGATGAGGTGGATGGGGTGCTATTAGCAGAGATAAATCTCAACTTTCTCTGGTTTATTGTTTCCCAAACGGGGGTTGGCAATACGGGTTATGTCTATGTAGTTGATGAGCGTAATTTTCTCATTGCTCAAAAGGGTAGTAAGCCAGAAACGTTTCAACTTCAAGATATTTCTAAGCGTCCCTTTTTTCAATTTTTAAAAGCATCCGAAGATACTAAGCACCTTAATGTTTATCAGGGTCTAAAGCAGGTAGAAGTAATGGGAGCCAGTACCTTAATTCGGAGCGTGAATTGGAATGTGGTTGTAGAACTGCCAACGGCTGAGGCGTATGCTCCCGTTTACCAAATGCTCTCAATTATGGGAGGCTCATTGGCGGTGGTGACGATCGTCGCTGTTGGCATTGGCTTTCTATTTATTCGGCAAATTGTGGTGCCGCTACAGCGCTTAACCACGGCAGCTACTGAACTCAGTGCGGGGCAATTAGATACACGGGTCAACATCCACAGCCAAAACGAATTGGGGACATTGGCGATCGCCTTTAACAATATGGCAACCCAGTTAGAGGAACTGATTACAGCAGTTGAAGTGGAACGCAATTTTGTTTCAGCTATTCTTGAAATTGCAGGTGCCCTGGTAGTTGTGCTCGACCCGCAGGGACAAATCGTTCGCTTTAACCGAGCTTGCGAACAAACGACTCATTACTCGTTTAGTGAAGTGAAAGGGCGCTACATTTGGGAATTGTTCCCGAACTCAGACTTAGCTCGACAAGCCAAAACTGCTTTTGAGTCTTTACAATCTGGTAATTTTCCCCAACAGTATGAAGGCAGTTGGGTGAGCAAAGATCAACAACTCAAACTTATTGCCTGGTCAGATACTGCTTTAGTCGATGATCAAGGTGAAATTGAGTACATCATCAAAACAGGGATTGACATTACTCAACGGAAACAGACAGAAGAAGAACTCAAAGCGTCGGAACAGCGACTATCTTTTCTATTCCGCCAAAGTGCACTGGCAGTTGTGGAATGGGATTTAAACTTTAAAGTCACTGCCTGGAATCCAGCGGCAGAGCAGATTTTTGGTTACACGGCTACAGAGGCGATGGGACACCATGCCGCAGAATTAATTGTGCCTGCGTCTGCCAGAAAGATAGTCGATCAAGTTATGAACCAGTTGTTGAGTCAGGTTGGAGGAATCTACAGTGTCAACGAAAATATTACCAGAGACGGCAAAACCATTATTTGCGAATGGTTCAATACGCCTTTAGTAGGGGATGCTGGAAAGATTGTTGGAGTTGCATCCTTGACAATGGATATTACTGAACGCAAGCAAGCCGAAGCTGCGTTAAGGCAAGCAAAAGAGGAAGCTGAGGTTGCACTCAAAACCTTGCAGCAAACTCAGGCACAACTCCTTCAGGCAGAGAAAATGTCAGGTTTGGGGCAACTGGTTGCTGGTGTTGCTCACGAAATTAATAATCCAGTCAACTTTATCTATGGCAACCTGAGCCATACTGCCGACTACACGCAAAATTTACTAAAGTTGATTCAGCTTTACCAGCAAACCTATCCAACTAATACCCAAATTCAGGAAAAAATTGAAGAGTTCGAGCTGGACTACATTAGTGAAGATTTGCCCAAAATGCTGACTTCAATGAAGGTAGGAGCCGATCGCATTCGTCAAATTGTCCTGTCGCTACGAAACTTCTCGCGGCTGGATGAGGCAGAAATGAAGCCAGTTGATATCCACGAGGGAATTGACAGCACATTGATGATTTTGCAAAATCGGCTGAAGGCAAACCCGGCTCATCCTGCTATTGAAATTGTCAAAGAGTACGGCGACTTACCGCGAGTAGAGTGCTATGCCGGACAGTTGAACCAGGTCTTTATGAATCTTCTGGCAAATGCGATCGATGCTTTAGAAAACTACGATAATCAGCGTTCTCGAAAAGATATCCAAACAAATCCCAGTCGCATCACTATTCGGACTAAGCCAGTCACAAACGAAACTGGGCCTGGTTGTTCTAAAAACGTGGTGATTCAAATTCAAGATAATGGGCCTGGGATGACAGAAACTGTTAGACAACAGGTGTTCAATCCCTTCTTCACCACAAAACCAACTGGTAAAGGAACTGGATTAGGGCTATCCATCAGCTATCAAATTGTAGTTGATAAGCACGGTGGCTTACTCCAGTGCTTCTCTCAACCCGATCAAGGAGCAGAGTTCTTAATTGAAATTCCTGTTTTGCAAAGCGGTGCTGTAGCACTCGTTGGTAAATAACTGCGATCGCATTTCTCTATATATAGCAATCCTTGCAGGAGTCGTAATTTTTTTACCCCTCCCCAACCCTCCCCTTAGTAAAGGGAGGGAGTAAGAAATTCACAAATGATTTAGAATTGCTATATAGCGTTTCTGATGATAGACACCTTTGACATCCACCCCGCCCTATAAGGGCGAGGATTCCTAAGACTCACAACTTAGGTTTCTGCTTCTTTCCCTGACGGG